>JAKLPW010000394.1 GCA_022013675.1 Anaerolineae bacterium
GAGGCAGTAGACCGCATGGTGAGCATCGACGGCGAGTATGCGCCCGACAAAGGTAGCACCGAGAAGTACGCCCAGCTCTATGATCTCTACAAGGGCCTGATCAAGGCCGTTTGGTCTTCCTGGGAAAGGAGTTGGGAGCTGGGCATCGCCGACGGGTAGCAGCATTCGCAGGGTCTTTGTAGAGAAAGGAGGGATGAAACCAGGAAAGCGAGGACATCTACCGGCCGTTTCACAGACGACTTATTACCAACAGGGAGGAACAACAATGAAAACACGCAAGTGGCTGTTCACGATACTGATCCTAGGAACGATGCTGTCTCTGCTTGTGAGCGCCTGCGCCCCAGCGCCGACGCCACAGGTGATTGAGAAGGAGGTGATCAAGGAGGTAGTGGTAACACCCACCCCGCTCCCGCCCAAGAAGTTCGAGGGCCGTTCTATCAACTTCCTGGCCATCCAGCCCCACACTGTGGCCTCCAAAGCGGTGGCTAAATGGTTCGAGGAAGAGACAGGGGCCAGGGTCAACGTACTGATCGTGCCCTATGGCAACGTCACCGAGAAGGCAGTGCTGGACGTGACCTCTGGGGCCGGTGAGTACGACGCGATGGAGTACTGGTACCCCATGCTCGGCTCACTGGTGGAGAATGGGGTGCTGGTGGACGTCACAGACTGGTGGAACCAGAACGCGGACGAGCTCCAGACCGACGACTTCCTGCCCAGCATCCTCGAGATATATACGGTCATTGGCGGCAAGCGCTACGGCGTCCCCTACGATGGTGACCTTCACCTCTTGTTCTACAATACCACCATCTTCGAGAAGTACAACCTGAAGCCGCCAGAGACATGGGACGACTACCTGGAGGCCGCCAAGACCATCACCGAGGGAGAGGCGGGCAACGAGATCTATGGCTGCGGCATCATGGGCGCCAAGGTCCCGATTATCCTCATTGGGACCTACCTCAACCGCCTGGGCGGCTACGGTGGCTCCTTCTTTGATGAGGCTGGCAACCCGAGCATCAACAGCCCCGAAGCAGTGGCTGCCCTCGAAGCCTTGGTAGCTCAGTCGGCCTATGCGCTGCCCGAACCTGCGGCCGTGGCCTTCGACGAGATGCTTGGCGGCTGGTTGACCGGGCGGGTAGCCATGGCCGAGTTCTGGACAGACCTGGGGCAGATGAGCGATAACCCCGAGCAGTCCACCATCATCGGCGAGTGGGCCGCGGTGCCCATGCCCAAGGGCTCCGGGCCCAAAGCCAAGCATGTCGCGCCACTCAACGCTGGCTTCGGCCTGGGTGTGTCTACCATGGCCCAGGACCCGGAACTGGCCATGGAGTTTCTGAAGTTCTGCGCCCGCCCCGACATCAACGTGCGGGCGAACACCATCGTTGGCGGGCTGGACCCAACCCGTGCCTCTACCTTCGATGCTCCGGAGTTCCGAGCGCACGTGACCGACGCACTGGCCGATGCATCCAAGGAGGCTCACGCTCATGCCGTCGCTTGGCCGACCGATGCCAAGTGGGCCGAACTGCAGGAGGTTCTCAATGAGAACCTGTCCCTGGCTCTGATCGCTGACAAGACCCCGCAGGAGGCTCTGGATGATACCCAGGCCGCCTGGGAAGACATCTTGAAGTAGGACTGGCTATGGGGAGGCGGGAATGAAGATCACCGCCTCCCCATGGTTTTCGCCCCGTGGACGACATCTCTTGAGCAAGGAGGACGAGTTGAAGGCCTTTCTGGAGAAGCGTAGCCCATTCCTTATGGCGCTGCCCACACTGATTATTCTGATCTTTTTCTCGCTGATCCCTCTGTTCTATGTGATCGGCCTTAGTCTAACCAACTCGACGCTGGCCCGCCCGTTCCAGGATTTTATCTGGTTCGAGAACTACAAACGTGCCCTGACCGACGAAGTCTTCGGCTCCTCCATCGTCAATACCCTCATCTTCGCCTTCGGGGTAACCACAATCGAAGTTCTGCTAGGGTTTATCCTGGCGCTGGTGTTGCGTGGCGAACTGCGGGCCGGTGGATTCCTGCGCACGTTGGCTCTGCTGCCCCTGTTCACCCCACCGGTGGCGGTGGCGATGGTATGGCGGCTCATCTACGATCCGCTCTCTGGCCTGTTCAATCACTACCTGCTGCGGTGGGGTCTGATTGACCGCGCCATCGCCTTTCTGGGAAAAGCCACGCTGGCGATGCCTGCCATCATGCTCGCTGATATTTGGCAATGGACGCCCTTCACGTTCCTCCTGTGCCTGGCTGCGTTGCAGTCACTGCCCACAGAGCCCTACGAAGCCGCCGCAGTGGACGGGGCCAGCCGCTGGCAGGTGTTCCGCCGCATCACCCTGCCCCTGGTGACCCCATCTGTGTTGGTCACTTTCCTGTTCCGGTTTCTCATCGCCTTCAAGGTGTTTGACCTGATTTTCATCCTCACATATGGCGGGCCTGGTTCGGCCACGCAGGTGGTTTCCTTCTACATCTACAAAATCGGATTCAGCATGTTCAAATCCGGGTACGCTGCAGCGTTGAGCATTTTGGTTTTGCTGCTGGTGAGCGTGATCGCTACCCTGCTGACGACGGGTCGCGACTTGCTTCTCAAGAAGATTCAGAGTGATTGACGGAGGCTCTATATGGAAACGTCCTGTCCCTCAACACAACCGAAGACCTCTTGGCATCGTCTCCGGGAGAGGCTCAGCTCCTACCTGCTGGGACGCGGCGGTCGGACCGTCTTGATCGTCCTTTTCGCGATCGCCGTACTCCTGCCCATCGCCTACATGGCTACTACCTCTATCAAGGAGCCCATTGAGATCCGGCAGACGGGGGCCCTCTTGCCATCAAAGGGCATCTTCATAATCAACTGGGAGCGGGCCTACCGTAATGTCCCGCTGTTCAAGTATCTCATCAACTCTACTCTGGTCGGCGTCATCAGCACTGTGATAGCGATTGGCGTGGCCGTGCCGGTCACCTACGCCATCGTCCGTTTCCGCACCGGTGGCAAATTCCTCCCGGCGTGGATCCTGGGTACCTACGTCATGCCGCCCGTCGTGGTCACTCTACCCATCTTCGCCATGATGCGCTCGGCTGGCCTAATCAACTCCAAGCTGGGTCTGATCATCATCCACGCCATGGCAAACCTGCCAGTGGCTGTTTGGCTGCTGGATAGTTTCGTTCGCGCCATCCCCAAGGAGCTGGAGGAGGCAGCCTGGCTTGATGGGTACAGCCGCTTCGACACTTTGAGACGGGTCGTCGTCCCCCTCATCAGTCCCGGGCTGGTAGCCGCAGGCATCATCTGTCTGATCCTGTCCTGGAACGAGTTCCTGTTCGCCTTGATCTTCACCTACAGCGACGCCTCCCACACATTCCCCATCGGCATCTCTAGATATGAGGGGGAGCACGGGCTCCAGTTTGGCGAGATGTCTGCCGCAGCTCTGACTGGCATGGTTCCCGTGTACGTGCTGGTACTTTTCTTCCAGCGTTACCTCGTCGAAGGCCTGACGCGGGGTGGGGTGAAGGGGTAACCACAACTGATCCAACCCAAATCAACCAGGAGGTATAGTCTAGTATGGAATTGAAACATCTGCTCTATGAAATCCAGCTACGGATCGAATCGGGGGAGTTTGAGCGAGGAAGACCCCTTCCTTCAGTGAGCGAGTTACAAAAGGAACTCAATGCCAGTGAGGATGAGGTCAGAAGGGCGATCTCCGAATTGATCCACGAGGGGGTTCTGGAAAGGGTGCGCCCGGAACCTCCCGATCAAGTTACGGTTCCCACCTACGATCTGTGGGGGACTCTGACGGGCATCCATAGCATTACGCGCGAAGCCCGCAAGAGGGGCGTGGGGCCGGGGGTCGAGATCTTGAGCTTCGAGACCGTTCCGGTTTGGCCTGCTGTGGCAGAGCGACTTGAGTTGGGCATCGATGAGGAAGTCGTGATCATGGAGAGGCTCAGAACGGCTGATGGAGAGCCCGTGGCCATTGAGGTGTCATACTTCCCTGCCAAGTACATGTCTGGGGTCACCAAGGAGATGTTTGAGGGTAAGGGCAAAGGACAGTCTTCGTTTGAGGTGATGCAGAAGAAGTTTGGCCTCAAGCCCGCTAGAGCGGTGGACGAGCTTACGGCGATAGCCCTTGAGAAGAGAGAAGCCGAGTTGCTGGGAATGGAACCAGGGACTCCCATTCTTCTCAGGTTCCGCACAACCTACTCCGACAATGGTGTTCCGATAAAGTGTTCCCGCGCTGTTTGGAAGTTCAAGGCAGGTTACCAGATGGACCTGTGATGGGCACAGCTCCTGTTGGGGACTCCAGAGGTTGCTGACTGAACGGGCGTAGGAATAGGTCGTTCCCGAGGGAAGTGCCTCTGCGCGGAAGACTGGCGTAAACCGGACGCGCCCTTAGATCTCCATCTATCTGTTTTGTTGACACGGAGAATATATGGCGATTTTCAGGAGGGATAGTGGCCAGTATCGAGCTTAAGAACATATGCAAGAAGTACGGTGAGGTCGTTGCCGTTGAGAATGTGTCCTGGAAGTGCAAAAATGGAGAGTTCTTTTCCATCTTGGGGCCATCGGGTTGTGGCAAGTCATCCACGCTGAGGATGCTCGCTGGTCTGGAGAAGATCACTGCCGGAGAGATCTACTTCGATGACCGGTTGGTCAACGAATTGCCGCCCGAAGAGAGAAACGTAGCTATGGTTTTCGAGACCTGGGCCCTGTACCCAAACCTCTCCGTCTATGAGAACATCGCATTTCCCCTGCGAGTCAGGAAACTCCCGTCGTCCGAAATAGACAAGAAGGTCCGATGGGCTGCGGAGTTCCTGGATCTAGAGGACATTCTCCACTCGGGCGTGAGAAAGCTGAGCGGCGGCCAGAAGCAACGTGTCTCCATCGGGAGGGCCATAGTGCGGGAGCCCGCTGTCCTTCTCATGGACGAGCCTATATCTCATCTGGAAGCGAGTTTGCGGGCCAGGATGAGAGAGGAACTGGAACAACTGGTGAGGAGCCTGGGCGTTACTACCGTGTATGTCACCCACGATCAAGTGGAATCCATGGCTATGGCTGATCGTATAGCGGTCATGGATCTTGGGAAGCTGCAGCAAATCGGCACCCCGAAAGAGATCTATGAACGGCCTCGGAATGAGTTCGTAGCTGGATTCATCGGTGAACCCCCTATGAACTTCGCCGATTGCGAGTTGGTGAGAGAGGGAGGACAGCCTTTTTTGGCCTCCAGCTCTTTCAAGATTGGGCTAGGCCCCCAGTCAGACAAGCTTGTTTCATTCCGGGGCGCTTCTGAGGTAAAGCTGGGCGTCAGACCGGAGAGTGTGAAGGCAGGCTTGTCTCCCGGGGAGGACAGTGTGGGAGCTGTGGTGGATTTTGTGGAGCCCCAGGGAGAAAGAACTATCGTTGGCGCCAAACTCGGGGGCGGTGAAATATTCTTGATCGCAACCTCCCCTGACTTCAGGCCGAAGACAGGCCGAGCAGTCTATCTACAGTTTGATTTGAAGCGTGTTCACATCTTCGATTCTCAAACCGGAATGTCAATGCTCGAATAGTTTCCACACTGGGGACGCTGCGGAGCACAAGTATCGGAGGCGGCAATGGCCAACATCGTACTACGAAGTATCTGGAAACGATTCGGGGAAGTGCCTGCACTTCAGGGAGTCGCTTTTGAGTGCAAGGATGGCGAGCTCTTCTGTCTCCTCGGCCCCTCCGGGGCGGGGAAGACGACGACCCTAAGGATAATCGCAGGCGTGGAGACTGCGGATAAAGGAGACGTCCTTCTGGACAATCGGTCCATTTCCGAACTGTTCCCTCAGGAGAGAGACATAGCGTTTGCCTTTGAGAGCTATGCTCTCTATCCCCATCTGACTGTGTTTGACAATCTGGCGTTCCCTTTGAGGGCCCCTATCAGAGCCTCTCAGTATACGGAAAATGAATTGGAGAGCCGGGTCAAAGAGGTAGCCAATATGCTGGACATTGGAGAGCTGCTTGCCCGCTACCCGCGGCAGCTCTCTGGGGGCCAACGGCAAAGAGTGGCTCTGGGGCGAGCGTTGGTGAGAAAACCCAAGGCATACCTTCTGGACGAGCCCATCGCCCACCTGGATGCGAAACTGCGACACCGCATGAGAGGAGAGCTGAGAAAGATCCAGACAGGATTGGGCATCACCATGGTCTATTCCACGCCGGACCAACTGGAAGCCCTCTCCATGGCGGATACGATAGCAGTGATCAACAAGGGAAGAACCGAACAGATTGGCACTCCTGACGAGATCTACAGCCGCCCCGTCAACGTCTTTGTGGGTCGCCTTGTGGGTGACCCGCCGATGAACATCCTGGACGCCACACTTGAGGCAGGCACCCTGATCATCCACTCCAATGGCTCTTTCCAGATCCCAGTCCCGCCTAAAGAGTGGCCCTTACTGAGCGAGAATGCTAAAAGAGGGAAGCTCGAAGTAGGTATTCGGCCAAAGGACATCCAACTGGTTCCGGAGAGCGCTGAAACTATCCATGCCAGGGGGCAGGTCAAGGATATTGACACTCTGGGGCAGACTACCGTAGTCGCAGTGATGGTTGGCTCCACGGAGATGAAGGTCAAGATTTCTACGGAGCAAATGC
>JAKLPW010000395.1 GCA_022013675.1 Anaerolineae bacterium
CTAGGAGGTAGCTAGAGTTGGAATTGTATGAGCTGACCATTCATGAGGCCAGCATCTTGCTGCGCAAGAGGGAGATCTCTTCCCTCGAACTCACCCGCGCACTGCTCGATCGCATCGCGGCCATCGATGATCAGGTCAAGGCTTACATCACGGTAACACCGGACACGGCCATGGCTCAAGCCCGAGAAGCTGACGACCGCCGCTCCGCTGGCGAGGAGAATCCACTGCTGGGCATTCCTCTGGCGATCAAAGACATCATCTGCACCAAGGGCATTACTACGACCTGTGGGTCAAAGATGCTTCACAACTTCGTGCCTCCCTATGATGCCACCGTCATGCGCCATTTATACGAAGCGGGGATGGTACTGCTGGGCAAGACGAACCTGGATGAGTTCGCCATGGGATCCTCCACGGAGAACTCGGCTTTCTTCCCCACCCACAACCCCTGGGATCTCACCCGCGTCCCGGGCGGGTCTAGTGGGGGAAGTGCCGCCGCCGTGGCTGCCCAGGAGGCCCCGGGAGCCTTGGGGACAGACACGGGTGGAAGTGTGCGCCAGCCAGCGGCTCTATGCGGAATGGTGGGATTGAAACCGACCTACGGGCGGGTGTCGCGCTACGGGTTGGTCGCCTTTGCGTCGTCACTGGATCAGGTTGGAACGCTCACCAAAGATGCTCTCGATGCGGCCCTTCTGCTGAACGTTATCGCGCGGCACGACCCTCTGGACTCCACGTCCGTCGAGGTGCCGACGCCTGACTACACCGCAAGCCTGAACCAAGGCGTCCAAGGTCTGCGCATCGGTATCCCCCGCGAGTACTTCAGCGCAGGGATCCAGCCTGAGGTTGAGGTAGCAGTACGTGAAGCCATACGGACCCTCGAAAGCCTGGGGGCGGTCACGCAAGAGGTATCCTTGCCCCACACGGAATACGCCCTGCCGACCTACTATCTTATCGCGCCCGCGGAAGCATCCTCCAATCTGGCCCGATACGATGGGGTGAAGTACGGCTACGCCTACCCTGATGCGGCGGACATCTGGGACCTGTATCGCAAGACTCGACAACACGGCTTTGGGAGCGAGGTCAAACGGCGCATCATGCTGGGCACCTATGCCCTCTCTGCCGGTTACTACGATGCCTACTACTTGAAGGCTCAGAAAGTGCGTACGCTGATCAAGAAGGATTTCGACGCCGCTTTCGAGAGTTGCGATGTTCTGATCGCTCCCACCAGTCCCTCGGTTGCTTTCCGCATCGGAGAGAAAGTCGCGGATCCCCTTCAGATGTATCTCTCTGACATCTTCACCCTGTCGCTGAACTTGGCCGGCCTGTGCGGTGTTTCCATCCCGTGCGGGTTCGAACAGGGACTTCCCGTGGGCCTGCAGATCATCGGCAAGCCTTTCGATGAAGCAGGTATACTGCGAGTCGCACACACCTACCAGCAGGCCACGGATTGGCACAAGAGGCACCCCACATTTCCGGAGCAATAGCACTGAAAACACCCAATGGAGGGCAAAAGCATGAAGATCATCGTCCCACTGGCAGGATTTGGCACCCGCCTGCGTCCCCACACCTACACCCGTCCCAAGCCTCTCATAAACGTGGCAGGCAAGGCGGTACTGGGGCACATCCTTGACAAGCTCGTGGACCTAGATATCGAAGAGATCATCTTCATCGTGGGCTGGCTTGGGGATCAGATCAAGGAATACGTGGACGCCAACTACGATTTTCCTGCTCGCTACATCGAGCAAACGGAGCTGAAAGGACAGGCCCACGCCATCGATCTGGCCAGGGACTATGTCGAGGGACCGACCCTCATCCTATTTGTGGACACACTCTTCGAGGCCGACCTGACCGAGTTGGAGCGTACTCCGGCCGACGGAGTTCTCTACGTCAAAGAGGTGGAAGACCCCCGGAGATTCGGTGTGGCCGTCGTTGAACAGGATCACATCACTCGCTTGATAGAGAAGCCGGATAGCTTCGAACATCGGCTTGCTGTAATTGGATTGTACTACGTAAAGGACGCCGCGTTCCTCATGGAATGTATAGCTGAGCTTCTGGACAAGGATATTCAGACCAAGGGCGAGTACTATCTAGCCGATGCCCTCCAACTGATGATTGACCGGGGCGCTAAGATGGAAGCGCGCACTCTCGATGTCTGGGAGGATTGTGGCAAGCCCGAGACCGTTCTGCATACCAATCGCTACCTACTGGACAACGGACACGCCCACATGGCAGAGACGGAGAACTCTATCGTCATCCCCCCGGTCTTCATTGCCGATGATGCCGTGGTGCGTAACTCCATCATAGGCCCGTACGTGACCATCGCCGGCGGGAGCACTGTGAGCAACTCCATCGTCACTGACTCGATCATAGATGAGAGGGCGGTCATAGAAGATGTCATGCTGACCGGGTCGCTGATCGGGCGACATGCCAGGGTTCGGGGGACATTCCACAGCCTGAACGTCGGCGATTCCTCTCAGGTATTTTACGGGAAGAATCACGAATAAGGATAAGGGGAAAAGACCCCTGAGCAAGGAGGCTCAACGGTGATCATAGGAGTGCCCAAGGAGATCAAGGACAAAGAGTATCGGGTATCGCTTACCCCGGGAGGCATCGAGTGCCTCGTCAAAGCTGGCC
>JAKLPW010000396.1 GCA_022013675.1 Anaerolineae bacterium
CCTCAACCCTAAAGGTCTTCATCCGCGTTCCTTGCGGGCACTGGCAATGACCCGATCGAAGTACCAACGGACGAAGCCCTGGACGCCATTGGTCAGCGCGTAGAACAGGCTAAGCTCGAAGTTGGGTATGACGAGGTATTTGTTCTTCTCGATGGCCCGGACGACAGCTTTAGCCACCTGCTCAGGTTGCACCGGCTTGATCGTCCCGGAGATGCGCTCGGTCTCCAAAGGCTTGTACTTGTTCTCCTCGAGGAGTTGAGGGGTATCAGTATCAGGTGGGAACACAATGGACACACCCACCCCGTAGGGTTTCAACTCCGAGCGTAGAACGTCGGAGAAGCCCCGGATGGCGAACTTGGCCGCGCTGTAGGCCGTATACCCAAACACCCCCAGGAACCCAGCTCCCGACGAGAAGTTGACTATGTGTCCACTACCCCGCTCCATCATCATCGGCGCCACCAGCTTGCAGGGATACAGCGTGCCGAAGAAGTCCACGTCCATCGTCTGGCGGAAGATCTCCACGGACAGCTCCTCGAAGTAGCCGGGGCGAGCCATGCCCGCGCAGTTGATCAGCACATCTGGCACGCGTCCACCAGCGGTGACGGTGGAAACGGACGACTGAGCCTGCTCCCAGTCGGACAGGTCGGCGGCGCAAGCCTGGAAGAGCTGTGCCCTGTTCACCCGCTCGGCCTCTAATTCGGTCAGCGCGGCGTCGAGCAGTGCCTGCCGCCGGGCGATGATGGCCACGTTCGCTCCCCGTCGCACGAGCAACTTGGCCGTGGCTTTGCCGATGCCACTTGAACCACCGGTAACGATGACGTTTCTGTCGTGAAAGTCCATGTGTCCCTCCCATTCGTTCCTGTTATCCTCATAGGACATAACCGCCAGGTGTGCGTCGATGCCGCCCAACTACTTGCTATCCCCAGTCCTCTCGGCCCATTTGCCCGCTTCCCTAATTCGCACGATTCTCTGCATGTTGTCCCCCACAAGCTCCAGCCTGCGGCATACTGGCTAAGCCACGTAGCACGGGGCTGGTGACAAGTCTCTGCATCATTGTGCCTACTGCGTAGGGAGTGAGTCAATCGTCTCGCGCCGGGTCCTCCTCAGGTTCCGCAACGTCGATCCAGGACCGGATATGTCTCTCCACCGGCACCAGAAGCTTGCGCAGGTTCTTGTAGGGGACCAATCCCTCATGCTGTAGCCACCCTAGCACGATGCCCGGGTGGCAGCCCTGGCTCCGGGCAAAGGCTCGAATCTTCTCTTCCGAGAAGTAGGGTTGGGTGGCGGCGATAAACTCCCTCAACGCCTCCGGATCGATCAGCCAGTCTCGGGCCAGGCTGTTTGCCTCAAGCTCGACCGCGCTATCATCCTATTCGTCCCGAGCGCGGTGCAGCCGATAGGCGACTTCCAGGTTGAGCCAAAGGTCCGCCGAAGTGCCAAAGGCGCTTGCCAACTCCAGGGCCATTTCCGGCGTAACTCGCTTGCAACCCCGGACGATCTGCCTAATCGCCTGCTCCAGACGATCCATGATGTGGGCCAGATCCTTCTGAGTCCATCCTCGCGCCTCCATCTCGCGCCGGACAATGCGACCCGGTGTCGGAACCCTGGCTGGCCTTAGAGTGGCACTCATTTCCTCACCCCCCACTCATCTGAGACCTTTAGGGTTTTCCGGAACCCTAAAGGTCTTTCCTGCTACTCCGCATACAGGTCATCCAACCAATCAGATTGAGGTGCGACCCTGCTAGCGTGGAAGTCTACGAACCCCTCCAGGCCGCCGAACCACTCCGTGACCTCACCCCGCTGCACGCGGGTCGGTCGCTGCGACAGAATCGCCTGGTACGACGAGAAGGGCCAGTCGCGGAAGTCGCCCACGAAGCCGTGCCTCTGCGGATTCTGGTGAATATAGGTTACCAATCGGCTGAAGTAAGTGTCCGCGTCTACTTCGACGCGTCTACTTCGATGCGGTGAAAGGGATGCTCAAACAGGCTACCAGTTCGGTCGTACATCTTGTTGAAGGCCTTGGCGTAGGAGTTGAAGAGCCTGCTGAACTGGCGGCTGGGTTCCAAGACCTTGATTTCAGAGACCTTTAGGGTCTTGAGGGTCCTCTGATACGCCTCCTGCTCCTCGGGCATCCTCGTTCGTACCAGGAAGTGGAAATGATTTCTCAACAAGCAGTAGGCGTATGTGTAGGCAATAGGCTCGATGTACTGCGCATACCGCTGCATGAAGAACAGGTAATTGCGCTTCTCACGGAAGATATCCTCGCCGTTATTGCCGCGGTTGAAGATGTGGTAGTAGTATCCCATCTGCAACGGTGGTGGACTAGGCATAAAGCATCTCCTCCGCAAGAAGACCTTTAGGGTTTTCTTGAAGACCTTTAGGGTTTTCTTGAACCCTAAAGGTCTCCTTCACATCACTCCAAACCCTCCACCGCGCGGCGCATCTTACCCATGATGTCGACGTCAAAGGGGCAGCGCTCGATGCACACCTCGCACTCGGTGCAGTCCGATCCTTTGGCCGGGAAGGTCGCGTACCACTCGCGATCAGACACCTGGTGAAACTCGCTGAGCCCATAGTACTCGATATAATCGAGACAGGTGATGATGCTGGGAATGGGGATGTCTTGTGGACAGGGGAGACAGTGCTGGCACTCCACGCACTGTCCGCGGAGCCGATCCACCAGCTCGTCGTGCAGAGGGGTGGCCTGCTTCTCCTCGACGGAGGCCTCTGTGTAGTTGAGCGCCTGGCGCATCTGGTCAGCATTGCGAACGCCTGGCACAGTGGTAGCCACGGAGTGTGAGAGGACGTAGTGCAGGCACTGCGCCGGTGTGATGCCGGTGGGGCGGCCCTCGGTAGTCAAGAGCCTGCCGCCGTGGTAGACCTTCATGACCACGACGCCGACCTGGTGTTCGGCGCAGCACCTGAGAAGGGCCTCCCGTTCCGGGTCCGGGTCG
>JAKLPW010000397.1 GCA_022013675.1 Anaerolineae bacterium
ACCGCTGAGGTGCTATATTCAACCTCACAACCTGCTTTTTTTAATTCACGCCACAGGTATTTGCAGATATCGGCCTCGTCGTCGACGATGAATGCTTTCATCTTTCTTCCTCCTTGTACGTACCAGAGAACCGGCCAATGAATTGCCCGTCTGCCACACGAAACGCGATCAATCGCGTTACCCCGCCAGCCCCACCCCGATGAACACGTTTCAACGTGTTTCCCGTACCAGACGCGAATTCATTCGCGGACTCTAGCACGAAGTGTGTCGAGGTGCTCAATGCCTTTCTTCACCGATGTGATGAGTTGATCCAACGACAGGGGCTTTCTTAGATAGTCGTAGGCCCCCAGTTTCAATGATTCCTTAGCGGTCTCATGGTTGCCATGACCGGTGATGATAATGGAAATAAAGTCGTCGCTAATCTCTCTGCACCGTCCCAGCATCTCAAGACCATTCATCCTGGGTATTCTGATGTCTGCGATCACCACATCAACTCTGTTGTTCTCGAAGTAATCGAGGCACTCCTCCCCGCTGTAGACGGCTGCTGTCCGATAGCCTTCCTTGTCCAGTTCGCGCTTGATGCGATCACACAGGTCCTTCTCATCATCCACCACCAGGATACGGTGTGTTCCGTTTTTATCTTTCGCCTCAACTGCCTTTTTATGCGCATGGGAGAGTGCAGCATCGAGTTCCTCAAGGGAGACGGGCTTGTTAAGGTAGTCTTGTGCAGAAAGGCGTATAGCCTCGATTACGGTCTGCTCTTCACGGTAACCGGTCATCATAATCACCTCAACGCCCAGGTGCTCTTGCCTCATATGTCTGAACAGGG
Organism: Anaerolineae bacterium; assembly: GCA_022013675.1. Lineage (GTDB taxonomy): Bacteria > Chloroflexota > Anaerolineae > JAKLPW01 > JAKLPW01 > JAKLPW01. Next base: position 830 of record JAKLPW010000397.1, read on the forward strand.
TGAGGCCATCCATCCCGGGCATCTGGACGTTGAGGAGTAGAAGATCGTACGGCTCACTATCCCTCCTTGCTCTCTTCAAATCCCCCACAACATTGAGTGGGGATGTTCTATACTCAACCTCATGGCCTTCTTTCTGCAGTTCACGCTGCAGACGTTCGCAGATCTCGATTTCGTCGTCGATGATCAAGATTCTCATTTCTTCGCCCCCTTCGTGTTAATGTGCGTTGCGGGGTTTACTGTTGGGCAAAGGTCTCCCGACCGAGCCCCTGTTGGGCAAAGGTCTCCCGACCGAGCCCCCTTGTTCGCTATCGGCAGTGCTACCTTGAAACTCGCGCCCCCCATCTCGCTATCCTCAACCCAGATATTACCCCTCAGCGCTTGGGTTACGATGTTGTAGGCAATGGAAAGACCGAGTCCTGTGCCCTGCCCGGGCTCTTTTGTCGTAAAGAAGGGCTCGAATATCCTTGATTTAAGCCCATCCGGGACGCCGCAGCCATTGTCTGCAAATTCAAATACCACCTGATCACCTTCTTGGAAGATCCTGCATACCAGTAGCTTTTGAAAGCTCTCGTTCGCTCGTTCTGCTGCCTCTCCCTTCTCATCCAGGGCCTGACGCGCGTTTGTCAGGATGTTCAGGAACACCTGTTCGAGTTGGTTTGGGTCTACCTCGATAGGCGGTAGGTTCTCCTCGATATCGCGTGAGACTGAAATGGCGTGCACCTTGAACTGCTCACCAACGATAATGAAAGCATCACTCAATACCTGCTCCGGCTCCACCAGCGTCCATTCCTGGGCTTGTCTGGCGAATGTTCGCATGTGGGTGATGATCCGGTCAATCCGCTGGACATTGCGTAGTATGTCCTCCAAGTCCTGTGGAAGAAGGCTCACCTCGACGCGGTCTTTCTTGATGTCCCGCAATATGCCTTCTGCCGCCATAGAGATCACCGTGAGCGGCTGATTTATCTCGTGAGCCGTTGCGGTAGCCATCTCCCCGAGCGTAGAGAGTCTCGCGGAATGTGCAAGCTGTCTCTCCTTTTCCAGGAGTTCCTCCTGCTGTCTTCTCACCTCTGTCATATCCCTCCCGCTTGTATAGACCCCTGGCTCGCCTTCCGGTGTGGTAAATGCCGTGCCAGAGAGGCTATAAGTCAAAACTCCTTTTTTCGGTGTATCCATGGTCATCTCGATGTTTCTCACCTTTTCCTTCTCGAGTATCTCGGCAGTCAATCTCTCAATCTCCTTCCTCGGCAGGTATCCATAGACCGATGTACCGATGATATCCCGGCGGTTCCTGCCAGCAAAGTCCTCAAATGCCTCATTCACATCCATGATCCTGCCATCTTTGTCAAGAGTCATCTGGAAATCCGGAGAGCTTTCGATCAGGTGACGGATGTAGTTCTTCTCTTTCAACAAGTCTTTTGTTCGTTCTTCAACTTTTAACTCCAGTTCTTCGCTGAACCTTCGAAGCTCCTCCTCCGCCTTCTTGCGCTCACGGATGTCCCTGGCCACGCTCACGATGGCGATCAGGTCACCGTCCTCGTCGCGGAGGACGGAGCCGTTGAAGACGGCCGGAATCCTCTCGCCCGACCTGGCCAGCAGGGTCAGATCCACGTCTCGCGCCGTTCCCTCGCGCACCAACTGCGCCAGCCCAGTGCCCTTGAAGAATGCCAGTTCTTCTTCTTCTTCTTCTTCTTCTTCTTCTTCAAAGATGGTGCCAACCGGCCGGCCGATCAGCTCCTCCTCAGCGTAACCCAGCAACTCCAGGGCGGCCGGGTTCACTATGTAGATGATGCCGTCAGGATTGGTGACGACGAGCACGTCGAGCATGCTTTCCAGGATGGCGGCCTGATGGCGGTAGCTGGCCTGCAGTGCTTCCCCGGCCAGCCGGCTGGCCCTGGTCAACTCAGCCGCTACGCCTCCCACGAGAAGGAACGATGCCGCCCTGGCCAGGTTCGAGGTGATGGGCACTGCTATGCCTGAGATCACGTGTGAGGCCAGCAGGAAGGCAGACAGAAAGGCGGTCAGAAACCAACTCCGCCTCTCGAACGATATAGCGGCCAGGATGATCGGCAGGTAATAGACGTGGGGAAAGATTATGTCAGTCCCCACCACGCCGTGGAAATAGCGCGTAAGCGCGCAGGTCACCAGCGTCAAGACACCGACCACGAATGTTCTTTTCTTCATCTTCTTCGTCCTCCCATGTCAAGATGCCCTTTCGGCCCCAAGACCCTCTGCCCTCAGGGACTGATCCTGTTGCATCTGGGCAGCGAGCCATAGGCAGAGCTGAAAGAGTAGCACAGCTCCTTCTCCGCCTCTCTCAGGTCCCTGCGTACAAGGATGTACCTGAAAGAGCACCTATGGCTGTCCAGCAGCTCTCCCAGGTCGCCATTCTTCGAATTCGGTCGCAAGTGATCCCTCAGCCGTTTCCTGAGGTTCTTGGCGCTGCCAATGTACACCATCCCACCGGAGCACAGGGGATAGTCAATCTCCACGTCGGCCAGGGATAACTCATACACGCCGGCCGCTTCCGGCGTATTGGCTTTCACGGAAGCCATGTTCAGCGGATAGTGGAAGGAAAAGTGAACCAGCCTGGGCGGATACGTATGGTTGCTGTTCCTGGTATACGAGGAAGGTATCCTCATGCCCTGGCGACAGACGCTGACCGTGCGCCGCGAGATCGAGACGCCGTATCGCTCCTCTAGTTTCTCCTTGATCTGCTCGTCGGTGTAGGCCCTTTGGATATCGCCTCGCCTGACCTGCTCTTTCTCCTGGTCCAGGATGGCTTGGATCAACCGCTTGTGCATATCGCGAGTGCTGGGGAAGAAATCCCGCAGGGGGATGTTCTGGCCCTGGGGGCTCAGCACGCTCATGTTGCGCGTGAGCCTGGAGATCATGCTGTTGTCAACTAGCTCCAGCCTGCTGCCGGGCGGCAAGAAGCGGCTGTCACCCTGCGCTTCACCCTTTATCCACTCGGCCAGGGCAACCTGGCTCAGAGGACTCAGGTGCAGCGCATCGCCCGAGGCCAGGTAGGCCCCCTGGTGTTCGGCGATGCCCATGAGTATCATGTGGGTCAGCCTGTTCCTGGTGTTGATGAGCCTGAGTTGCCGACTCAGCGCCTGAATCTGGGCTTCGTCGCGGGCCGAGAGCGCCTGACTTCGTCCCTCGGGCTGAGCGTTCGGCTGAACGCTCACGCTGAAGCCCTCGGGACAGAGCCTCCAGCGCCTGATGTTTCCTTCATCGAAGAGATATTCCCGCGTCAATCCGGCGTGCCGGTAGCTAACGTAGATGCCCTTTTCATCCTTTCGCAACTGCCCGATGGCATTGGGCGTAGGGATTCTTCCTGGCTCCAGTACCCGCGCCTTCGGAAACAGCTCGGTGGAGATGATGCCGGGCCAGAGTTGTCTGAACATGGGTGAGCCTTCCACCTTTTCTATCATGGCCTCATACCTGGTCACGGGCAGCTTCAGGAACTTGGTCAGAATGATGATACCGATGAGATGGGCTCGGCTGAGAGCTTCGGGCATATATGATTGCGCGAATGCCATGATTGCTCCTGCCCATCCTCCCTTGTATAGTATGTAGCCTCATGCAGAATCCCTTTGGGCGCTCGGTCAGGAGCCCTTCGCTGAACATAGGTTAATGTTGTTGGGTGAGCGTCTCCTGACCGAACCCTCCGGCTGCTCGGTCGGGAGACCTTCGCTGAACATAGGACCCTTGATGGGTGAGTGTCTCCTGACCGAACCCTCCTCGGCCGCTCGGTCGGGAGACCTTCGCTAACATATTAAGCTGACCGCTGACCGCTGAAAGCTGACAGCTCCTCACCCTCCCTGATTATCTTTTCTCTCCAGCATCTCCTGCAACACCACTGCAATCTCACCCGAGGTGAAGGGCTTGGAGAGGCTGGGACGTCCG
>JAKLPW010000398.1 GCA_022013675.1 Anaerolineae bacterium
CGCGCTCAGGGTTCTTGGGTTCGCCTATCGAGAGCTTCCCTCTGGCATAGCCCTGGACTCGGAGTCAGTCGAGACCGATTTGGTATTCGCGGCCGTTGTGGGGATGATAGACCCCCCCAGAAAAGAGGTCAAGGAAGCGATCGCCACGGCCAAGAAGGCCGGTATCGGGATCATGATGATAACCGGCGACCACAAGCTGACCGCGCAGGCGATTGCCAGAGATACCGGGATCATGGGAAAGGACGACTGGGTGATCACCGGCCTGGAAATCGACCGGATGAGCGACGAGGAGCTGGCGAGCAACATCGAGGGCGTCGTGGTTTGTGCCCGGACTTCGCCGGAACATAAGGTAAGGGTCCTAAAAGCCCTGAAGAAGCAAGGGCACATCGTTGCCATGACGGGCGACGGGGTCAACGACGCGCCGGCGATCAAAGGCGCGCACATCGGCTTGTCCATGGGCATCAAGGGAACCGACGTCACCCGAGAGGCATCGGACGTGGTTCTGGCCGACGACAATTTCGCCACTATCGTCAGCGCCGTAGAGGAGGGTAGGGGGATCTACGACAACATCAGGAAGTTCATCCGCCTGATGCTCAGCACGAACGTGGACGAGATCCTCTTGGTGGCTGCTACGACATTGCTTGGGCTTCCCCTGCCCATGCTGCCGATGCAGGTCCTGTGGGTGAACATCGTAAGCGACGGGCTGCCGGCGTTGGCGCTCAGTTTCGACCCTCATGGCAAGGGCATCATGCAGAGGAAACCGAGGAGTCCGAAGGAAGGGATCTTCCACGGGATGGTGCTCTTCATAATGGCCGCGGCGCTGATAGATTTCGTGCTTGAGATGGTATTGATCCTTTACTGGAAGAACACGAGCTTCGTGGATCTGGCCAGGCTGAGAACCATCATCCTCACTGAGACGGTTTTCTTCGAGCTCTTCTTCGTCTTTAATTGCAGATCTGAAACGCGTTCGGTGTTCAGAATGAATCCTTTCGAGAACCTGTACCTGGTAGGGGCGGTGATCTTGTCTGCCCTGCTTCAGTTGGCGGTGATCTACGTTCCCTTCCTGCAGTCGCTCTTCAAGACCGTCCCCTTGACCGGATCGGATTGGCTCATCGTCTTGGCGATTTCCGTGACTGGTCTCTTGGTCCTGCCAGAGGTGTTCATGAGACGCAGTAGAGCAAAATCTGCCACGAATTCCACGAATTGACACGAATTCTTGGTCCGAGTCCACTGAAAAGGGTATCTTATCATAGAGACACGGAGGGCACAGAGAGAACATCGAAGTGTAGTGCAGCACTGTTCAGTGATGACGCTGCCAGAGGACGCCGTCAGATGACGGGCAGAACATGCAAATGCGATTGTCCTGTTCGGGGTTATCTCTAGTGGCAATCTTCCCGGAGATATGGTATAATTGAGCCAGAGGGGGTAACTTCGCACTCTCTTCCACGGCCGAAGGGAGAGAGTATGCCGGTGGTGAGCCGCGTTCCACCGATCATCACGTGGACGCCGCCCTGGAGGGATGGTATGACTGCTGAAATTGCAATAATCAACAAAGAGGCGATAGCAGTAGCAGCGGATAGCGCAGTTACAATGGCTGTAGGGGTGGACAAGAAGGTATTCCCGTCAGCCAACAAGATCTTCACTCTGTCTAAGTACCATCCCGTTGGAATAATGGTGTATGGCAGTGACAACCTCCTTGGAGCTCCCTGGGAGTTGATAGTCAAAGTGTATAGGGCCAGACTTGGCAGGAAACACTTTGCGACACTGCAAGAATACCTCGATGATTTCATCGGCTTCTTGTGCGCCGATACTACTCTTTTTCCTCAGTCTCAGAGGGACGAGTATCTCAAGACGAGTGTGCATACTGTTTTTCGCTTCCTCAGAGAGACCATCGAGAATGAGGTGGAGTCGATTGTTGACGAGAGGGGAGAGATCACAAGGGAAGAGATTGAAGGAATAACAGCCAGCATAATTGAGACCAGCCGTACGAAATGCGAGGAGGCCAACCTCTTTCCCATGGCTACTGAGGACGACCTGGACAAACTGCGAGACAGGCTCGGAGAGTTGATTAGCACCGCACAGCACGATGTTTTCCAGGAGTTGCCGCTAACGGAATCCCTTGCACATCAACTGATAGAGATCGCCGAGAGTCTGTTTGTGAAGTCTACCTTCAGAAGTCCAGGCAGATCAGGAGTAGTGATCGCCGGCTTTGGTGATAAGGATGTCCTTCCCCGTCTTAGGTCTATTGAGACCGAGGGCATAGTGGATAGCCGGTTGCTGTACAGGAACGGACAGAGCGTGGACATTGACCTCGGCCAGAAAACTGCGGCAATCGTCCCCTTTGCTCAGAGAGAAATGGTGGACGCCTTTATGGAAGGAGTTGACCCAGACTACCAAGCAAGCATTGAACGTGGCCTTTCTCAGATACTGATGGTGTACCCTGAAGCAATTGTTGACAGCATTGAGGAGATAAACGATGCGGAGCGGGATGCTCTGAAAACGAGGCTAGACAAGCTTCGTGAGGTCACTCTGACCAGGTATCAGGAGGAGATGCGGCGCTATCGAAACCTCCACCATGTCGATCCTATCATTAAGGTTGTTGCTATGCTTCCCAAGGATGAACTTGCTGAAATGGCAGAATCGCTAGTAAGCTTGACCGCCTTCAAAAGAAAGGTGTCGTGGCAGGCGGAAACAGTCGGTGGGCCAATTGACGTTGCCGTGATCTCCAAGGGCGATGGGTTCATTTGGGTGAAGAGGAAAAACTACTTTGTCCCTGAACTCAATTCACAGTTCTTCGCGAATTACTATAGGGAGTATGATGGTGAAGGCCAGGAATGAACGGAAGAAGCAATGCTATCGATCCAAGAGCGAGTTTGAGAGGATATTTTTTCCGAGGTCGTACGAGGAGAAGCAGGCAAAGGAGAGGGACGAGAAGTTCGGGCCGCTGGGCTATGAGTTCATAACGCAGCTCTCGAAAGACATTAGAAAGCAGTTATCGAGTTAGTCGCCGCCCGCAGCCTAATGCGCGTTGCGACCCATAGACGGCCTTTGACGCCTGAGTCAGTATCCAGCGCCACAAGGAGAGAACCACGACAGACAGTGGGGCCTAGCGGTTGCGTACTGCCGCTTGAGGAGTCTTCCCAAGCAGAATGTCACGGCCTCACATCCAATGTCCAGGGCATCTCTATGCGACATGATGCTGCATGTGCCCCCATGAAGGCCTCAGTTCCTCCCCCCAGGGGAGCATGATCAACAGGCCCATCAGAGTGAGCACATCATCAGAATGATGGCATCATCAGAATGATGGCATCATCAGATGGCACGAAATCCCAGCGAACCAATGCTCCACCGCCACCCAAGCACACCACACAGAACTCCTCCACCGACTAGAATCGACGAAAGTGGCTAACAGATCGCGAGATAAGTCGCACCGTGATCCTCAGTCGAAGTCAACCCCCACTGCGTTGCGCACGGCTTCCAGCAATTCTCTGCACCGGATCAGGTCGGCCAGGGCTTCGATGTTGGGTGTGGTTTCGCGATCGTGTGCCAGGAAACTGACCCGGTCTCGGACGGCCGAGTAGGCCGCCGCAGTGCCGTGCCCCAGGTGCGCGGGTCCATCGGGGCGCAGGCCGATCCCCTACCTCGTTCCACAGGCATACAGATCCCACACGGGAGCGAATCCAGCTTTGCCCTTGCCTGCAACAAGACCTATGACGCGGCAGGTGCGGGCGGCGTGGTCTGCGTGACAGCGACAGAGACCCGGCGTCCGACCGTTATGCAGCGACGGCTGCGTGGAAGGGCTTGCCCTCGTATACAGACCTGATGCCGGCCAGCAACTGGGAACTGGCAGCCCGCTTGGGAATGAAGCCGAAGGCCCCAGCCTGCTGTGTACTGAGCTGATTCTCTCGATCATCGTATTGTGTTAGGATCAGAACCTTGGCCAGAGGGCATTCCTTGCAGATTTGCTTTGTGGCCTCCAGTCCGCTCATGATGGGCATCACGATGTCCATCAGCACCACATCGGGCGAAAACTGGAGCGCCTTCTTGACCCCTTCTCGTCCGTTAACGGCCTCACCGATCACTTCTATGTCCCTCTGCAGTGACAGCATAGCGCGAATGCCTTCCCTGACTACGGTGTGATCGTCCACTACCAGGACTCTGATCCTCTCCGTTGCTTCTTCCAGCATCCTCTGGATTCGGGGCACAAGCATTGCTGGCTCAATGGGTTTGCTTACATAATCGTCGGCTTCCATCTGCATGCCCTCATCTCTTCTCCACCCTTGGAGAAGGCGCTTCTCGGGTCGGGCGTCGATTACCAGAAAGGGCCAGTCCTTGGTTCTCGGATTGCGCTTCAGCCATTGGTGGAATGCGAATGCCTCTCCGCGTGGTGTGATCGTGCCGAGGACAACCGCGTCAAACTTGGCTTTGCTGGTTATCTCCTCAGCTCGTGCCTTGCTGTTGACAGTGACCACCTGGCAGGACTTGGCTTCCAGCGTCATCCGCAAGGCTTCTGCAAACTCGGGCTCGTTGTCTACGACCAGGATCCTCTTGTGCGTCTCCATGTCAGTTCTTCCTCCTTCTTGCTAAAAGGGTGACCATCCAACTTATAGCTCGGCCGCCTCCAAGATCTGTGGCACGATCGCTTCCTTGCCGACGGCCATGATGTGCACTCCGTGGCACAGGTTCTCTTCTTTGATTGCCTTTATCGTCCTCACCGCGATTTCAATACCTTTCTGAAGCCTTTTGCCTTTCTCCGCATTGGCAAGCTCGTCTATGATGCCCTGGGGGACAATTATCCCGGGGACATTGTTGTTCATATAGAGAGCCATTCTTGCCGAGAACATGACGATGATGCCGGCCAGGATCTTGACGTTGAACTGGGAGGCATACTGCATGAACCTGCGCAGGCTGTCCAGTTCGTATATGCCCTGTGTCTGGAAAAACTGGGCCCCGGCAGCGACCTTCTTCTCAAACTTGATGAGTTGTGGCTCAATGCTATCTGCTGCAGGGTGAGCCGATGCTCCTATGCAGAACTCCGGAGCACCCTCGAGATCGTTCCCCACCATATCCTTGCCTGACTCCATCGTCCTGATCAACCTCAATAGCTGCACCGAGTCTATATCGAAGACAGGTTTTGCTTCCTTATGGTCTCCAACGTCGACGGAATCGCCGGTGAGGCAAAGCACGTTCGTGATGCCTCTGGAGTAAGCTAGCAGAAGATCTGCCTGAAGCGCCAGGCGATTGCGATCACGGCAGGTTACCTGAAACACGGGTTCGCCATCGAGTTCTTTCACCAATAGACAGCCACCCAGTGAAGGGAAACGCATGACCGAACTCTGATGGTCGGTGATGTTGATGGCATCAACCTTGTCTTTGAGCAACTTGATATGGTGAACCATCTCGGAGCAGTCCGCTCCTTTCTGGGGGCCGACTTCTGTTGTCACCAGGAACTCGTCGGAATTTAGTTTCTCCTCAAACAGTGATCTAGCCATTGCCCTCACCCACATCTGTTTTGACCATACTCACGATCCGTTTTGGCCTGGGGATCGTTCGAAAGTTTCTTGGAGGATAGTATCGGCGCATCTTATCAAGTTGCCCCAATCTTTCGAGGCGCTGGTAGATCAAGATCCAGGCGCAGTCTATGTCCTTACTGACCTCACATTTGCCATTCTTGCTGCCAGCGCAGGGGCCATTGAGGATGCCCTTGGTACAGCGGGTGATAGGGCAAATGCTGGCGGTCTCGGCCAATCTGCAATCACCACAAGCAGCGCAGCGCTCATCCCACACTCCCAACTCACTCACCGCACCCATGAAAGAGGTATTGACGCCGGGCAGAACAGGTGTATCCGGGAAACGTTCGGCGGCAACCTGTACCCCTACGCCACAGCCCAACGAAAGAATCGCGTCGATCTCTCTGACCCTATCTACGAGCAGATCCATGAATTCAGCGTCGCATTGGCGTTTCACAGTGTATTCCGAGAAAGCATGGACATCGCTCCCGCTTCTGGCTTGTGCAACGCGCAACGCGCTGTGCAGAAAGGAGACTTCTCGCTCACCGCCAGCGCCGCAGACCGTCATGCAGGTGCCGCAACCGAGGATTAGTACCCTCTCATAGGGGGCAATCAAGCGGCTGATCTCCTCCAGGGGCTTTTGCTCTGCGACGATCAACTCTTCACCTCCTGTTCTAGTGCTAGAGCCAAGCGGAGCGCGCCTATCTGCTCTGTGAACTTGTCCATTGCTTTGACGGGGTCCTCATCCGTTGCCCGGGGGTTGAAAGCTTGAACGCGCTCTGGTTCCAGGCCAAGCTGCACCAGCGCCCTCCTGACTTTCTCAACCCGTTGCGCCAGCCAGAAGGCGGTGTTCTCTCTAGCACATTGCTCCCCGCAGCCAGCGATGAACACTCCCTCCGCGCCCATCTCAAAGGCGCGCATCAGGTGTTCGGGTTCTACCGTAGCTACGCAGAGAACAGGCACTATCCAGATGCCAGCCTGCGCTTCCCTCCACAGGTTGGCTAGAGTGCCGGTGCCAAAGAGCCCGTATTGGCAGCCGAAGCCGACGATAAGGGGTTGGAACTCCGCTTGTCTCGCAGACCGAAGGGCGTGATCCAGCTCTTCGGCTATGTGCCGTCGATCCCGGGGCTTGCGTAGGACGATTGCATTGGCGGGGCATTCGGCAACGCATATGCCGCAGGCTTGACATTGGTCAGCAGGTATCTGGATCGTGCCACTGTCATCCAGGTAGGGCACGTGATAGGGGCAGATTCGCAGGCAGTTGAGACAGGTGGCACATTGATCCTGAAACAGGATCTCTGCGCCCATGCCGCAACGAAGACATCTCCTGGCCTCATCTATGGCAGCCTCCCAGGCGTAGATGAGCTCTACTGGGGCAAAGTCCTTCACTCTTGCTTCCGGACTAAGGACCGCTGGCTCAAGCCGATGGGCTTTCCTGATCGCCTCTACAGTCTTGGGCAGCAAATCGCCTTCCACGGCTTCCTTTGTTTCCCTGGGGAGGAGGGGATACCTGTGCTGGAGATATTCGTCAATGCGGGAAGCTGCTTGCCTGCCAGTCGCCAGTGCCTGGACTACCGTTGCCGGTCCGGTGACGGCGTCCCCTCCAGCGAAAACCCCGGGCCGATTGGTGACGAGCGTCACCGGATCAACCTGTATGGTGCTACCTTTGCCTACGCGCAGATGGAAGTCTTCGGGAACCTGCGGTGCCTGGCCGATAGCAGCAATCAATGTGTCGAATTGCATCTCAAACTCGCTACCCTTGATTGGTACGGGCCGTGGTCTTCCGCTAGCATCTGGTTCCCCCAGCTCGAAGCGGATACAAGTTACGTGTAGCTGCCCTTGCTTTCTAGTGACCTTGGTTGGTGCTACGAGGAAACAGAGCCCCACTCCCTCTTCCAGGGCTTGCTCTACTTCGGTGGGATCTGCCGGCATCTGGGTTCGACTGCGACGGTAGAGTACTTTCACTTCGTTTGCGCCAAGTCGAAGGGCGGTGCGCGCTGCATCGATGGCCACGTTTCCGCCTCCGACGGCTGCAACCCTGGCTCCAACCGAGGGCTTGAGTCCGAGGTTGACCTCGCGCAGGAATGTTGCCCCATTCACCACCCCAGCGCTCTCCTCCCCTTCGATCCTCATCCTCAAGCTTTGATGGGCACCCACGGTGATAAAGATCGCTTCGTAACCGAGGTCAAAGAGCAGGTCGAGGGAGACCACCCGAGTGTTGGTTCTGATCTCGACTCCCATCTGAATGAGCCTCTGAACCTCGATGTCAAGAACCTCTCGGGGAAGGCGGTACATGGGAATGCCTACTCGCAGCATGCCTCCCACTTCCGAATGGGCCTCGAAGATGGTTGCGGGGTAGCCGAGCTTTCTCAGATAATAGGCTGCAGCCAGGCCTGCTGGACCGGATCCCACGACAGCGACCTTTTCGCTATGCGTAGTCTTGGCTTCCAGCCGGATCATTCTGTCGCCACCGAATTCGATGGCGAACCTTTTCAACGCCCGGATAGAAACGGGGTTATCCACTTGACCACGCCGGCAAGCGTCTTCGCAAGGATGAGTACACACATGACCACAAATGGCAGGAAAGGGATTGTCATCCCTTATGACCTGTAATGCTTCCATCACCCGTCCTTGGGCGATCAAATCGACGTATTCTCCAATCTCCATGCGCAAAGGACAGGCGGTCTGGCAGGGCGGCACAAGACTGTCATCAAAAGAGACCTTCTTGGCGGTATCCGTGTGTGTCGCATCCATTACTGATTCCTTGCCGCATCGCGTGCCGATTTCCTGACGTCTTTGGTCGGCCTGTCGTCCCGTCGGGTGGGATGAACGATGCGAAGGCAGGCCCTTGAATCTGGCGTTTCATGCAGGTACCCTGCAGCAACAAGCGTAGCCTTACGTGTCCCAGCGATCCAGATAAATTATAACCTATTCATGCGCTGGCGATAACGGGTGTCTCCCTCAAGGGAGGGGGTCTCAACCCCTGAATTCAGCCGGGGCTAATCCCTGTCTTGGGAATAAAAACACCCGGTCAAGGGTCAAGACCGGGTGGGGGGAACGATATGGAGGTGAAGTAAACACCGAACTACGCGGTCACAAGGTTACGATACCTTTGCGGATAGCGTATTTGATCAAGTCCGCCTTACGGTGGAGATCCAGTTTGGCCATCAAGCTGGTCCTGTATCCTTCTACAGTTTTCGGACTCAGATCCAGTATGCCTGCGATCTCCCGAGCAGTGTGGCCCTCGGCAACCAGCCGGAGCACCTCTTTTTCCCTGTCTGTCAACTGCTGGTAGGGGTCATCTTTTGCCCACATGGCGGCTCTTTGCTGATACCCCTCCACCAAAGCCTTGGCTACTGAGGGGGACAAGAAGGACTCGCCGCGAGAGATAGCCCGAATACCCAAAGAGAGTTCTGAAGACGCCGCGAACTTGGTGATAAAGCCCCGCGCGCCCGCCTCGATCATAGAAAAAATCTGCTCCCTGTCGTCATACTGGGTCAATACTAACACTTTCGTATGCGGGAAATCCTTACGTATCCTGCGTGTTGCTTCCAGTCCATTGATCACAGGCATGCTTATGTCCATCAGCACCACATCAGGCGCCAGCTCCCTTACTTTCTTCACCGCCTCCTTTCCGTTCGAGGCCTCGCCTACTATCTCTATGTCGCTAACCAGTGCAAGCAGAGAACAGATGCCGTCTCGCACGATGGTATGATCATCCACTACCAACACTCTTATCTTCTGCATCGACCGTGCTCCCTGTCAACGGAACCTCTGAGATGATTGTGGTGCCCTGCCCAGGCCGTGACCGGATAGAGCAACTGCCGCCCACCAAAGTCACCCTTTCTTTCATGCCGAACAGGCCTACACCGCGACCCGTCTTCTCCACTTTGGTGATTTCCTCAACATCAAATCCTTTGCCGTCGTCCTTTATGCGCAGTACGCACTTCTCTCCGTCACACTGCAAGTCAATGTCAACACTCTTCGCCTCTGAATGCTTCATGATGTTGTTTATAGCTTCCTGGGTGATGCGGAAGAGCGCTACCTCAACCTCCGAGGGGAGGCGCTCGTGCCCACGGGTTTTCAGTGTTGCGTCAATGCCCTTGGGCTGAAGGCACGTCTCGACGTATCGCTGAATCGCCGGGGCCAGACCCAGAGAATCCAATAGCGTGGGTCGCAGGTCGTTGATGAGCCTGGTTACCTCAATGCTGGTCTGAATTGCCAAGCCGTGGGCCTTTTTCAACATCTCGTCCATTCTGGCGTTTTGGACACCGTCCATTTCTGCTATGTCCATGGCTGCCTGGAGGTTAAGTGCCAGACCAGTAAGTATCTGGCTGGTTCCGTCGTGCAGCTCTCGGGCGATTCTCTTCCGCTCTTCTTCCTGGGCAGTGATAGCATGTTGAAGCAGCCTCTGGTATCTTTCTCTGGCGTTGCTCAGCCGTTCATACAACCTTGCCTGCTCAATTGCCATACCGAGTTGGTGGCCGATCGAATGCAGGAGGTACATATCCTCTCCGGCAAACTGACCCGGCATGTGGCTGGCAATGTTCATCACACCCACGACCTCGTTCTTCGCCCTCAGAGGGACACTGACGAATCCCTTGAGGCCCTCCGCGCTTACCAGATCAAGACGCGCCGTACGCGGATCTTTGGAGATATCTCTCAGCAGAATGGGCTCCCCGGTCTGGGCAACTGTTCCTGCTATCCCCTCACCTACCGCAAGCCGCATCTTCTCGGCGTATTCTGCAGACAGGCCGCGCTGCACCTGATAGTGTAGTTCTTGGGTTCGCTCGTCCAAGAGCAAGATTCCGCCAATGGTTCCGTGAATGATCTCTAGCACGGTATCCAGGGCAACATTCAGGATCTCATCTAAATGCCATAGACCGCTCACAGCGCTGGAGATACGGCTCAGAGCTAGAAGCTGATGATGCCGTGTCAGGATCTCCTTTTCCAGCTCTTTTTCTGCGGTGACGTCTCTCCTTAAGCAAACCGTTGTGGCAACGTTGCCATGGCGGTCTTTGATTGGATACATGGTGAACTTGATATGCCTGGTCACGCTGACGTCATCGTCCATGGTGCGGCGAGCGCGCGTACTTGTTGTTGGGCTGCCGCTTTGGATTACCTCCTGGAGAGGACAATCCCATAGCGGGGCACTGCAGGGGCTGTCCCTACCCTCGACCACCTCGTAGCAGTACCTGCCAATGGGCGACTCGGCGTCTTCTGGCAGCCTGCGTCCCAGAGACGAGTTCACAAACTTGACACAGTATTCTCCATCGACTACAAGGAGTTCATCCTCTACGATATCTATGACCTCTAGCAGGTTCACAGAGACCTCTTGTTGCTGCATGCCTACCTCCTTCCTGGGCATCTCGCGATGTCTAGTGGCTGGGATAATCTCACCAATCTGTGGCCATTCTCCCTGTTGTTCGTAGCACAACAAACGCCAGTCACGGCGCGTTCTGCGCGGCCAGGCTGGCGTTGATGGGGATGATGCAATTCCGGTGTGAGACGTCGCCACGCAAGGACTGGCGCGCCGTTGCCAAGACTCCCCTGCTGCTGTTACTTTAGCACAGAAAGCCAGGTCCGTCAACGCGGCCCGCTATCGGCAAATGTCAACTGCGACAGGCCTCCTGAAGGACTCAATTGTCGCCCCCATCTGCTCAAATGGGTGCTCCCGTGCACACGGAGGTACCCAGAACAGCTCCCTGGATCGCTGGACGTGACACCATGGCCATCTCGATGAGGTGGAGTCGCCGTGCTGCTGAAAAGGCTTCCGATCGCCTTGAAGTTGGTACAATGCCATTGTGAACTTCTCCGCCGAGCCAAAGCGACGAAGGCGACTAACAGAGCGCGAGATGAGTCGCACTGCGATCCTCAATCGAAGTCAATCCCCACTGCATCGCGCACAGCTTCCAGCAACTCGCGGCTATGGATCAAATCGGCCAGGGCTTCGATGTCGGACGTTGTCGCGCGATCGTGTACCATGAAACTGACCCGCTCTCGGACGGCAGCGTAGGCCGCTGCAGTGCCGCGTCCCAGGTGCGCGGGTCCATCGGGGCGCAGATCGATCCCCTGGGCGGCTGCTAGTAGTTCGATGGCGATCACGTGGCGGACGTTGTCCAGGATTTCCAGGGCGTGGCGGGCGGCGTTGGCTCCCATGCTGACGTGATCCTCCTGGTTGGCGCAGGAGGGGATCGAGTCGACGCTATCCGGGTGGGCCAGGGTCTTGTTGTCGGAGACCAGGGCCGCGGCGGTGTACTGGACCATCATCAACCCGCTGTCCAGGCCGCTGGTCGGCACGAGCATCGCGGGCAGGCCCGCGCTCAGTTCGGGCGTGAGCAAGCGAAAGACCCTCCGCTCGGCAATGCCCGCAGCTTCGGCCAGGGCGATGCCGAGAATATCCAACCACATGGCCGGGCCTTGCCCGTGGAAGTTGCCGCCCGAGATGGCTCGACCTAGTGGTTCGTCGGGCAGATCCAGGAAGATGAGCGGGTTGTCGGTGGCAGCGTTGAGGGCAACGGTGAAGCTCTGGCGCAAGAACGCCAGCACGTCGCGGATGGGCCCCAGCACCTGAGGGATGCAGCGCAAGCTGTAGGCATCCTGGACGCGTCCGGAGTCGGAATCGACCAACCGACTACCCTCGATCAGCTTCCGGATGTTGCCCGCCGTTTTCTGCTGGCCCGATTGGCCGCCGGTTGCGTGGATGGCCGGGTGAAAGGCGGCCGAAAGACCCAGCAATGCCTCTGTGCTCAACGCGGCCGCGATCTCGGCGTGGCGCAACAGGTTCTCAGCGTCATGTACGGCGACCGCTCCCGCAGCACTCATGAAGTCCATGCCGTTGGTGAGCGCCAGCCCTTCTTTGGCTTCCAGGATCAAGCGGTCTATTCCGGCGGCGGCCATGGCTTCGGCGCCCGGAATGATTTCGGCGGCGTTGAACCGTTCGTCGCCCAACCAGGCTTGCCCGCTGTATCCGCCATCCTTGTCCTCGACGTCGCACGCGATATCGCGCGTCATCACAACGGCGATATGCGCCAGCGGTGCCAGGTCGCCGCTGGCGCCCAGTGATCCCTTGCTCGGCACGATCGGCGTCACGCCCGCGTTGAGCATGTCCACCAGCGTCTGGGCCACGACCGGTCGGACTCCCGAGTGGCCCTTGGCGAGCATGTTGACGCGGATGGTTATCATCGCCCGTACGATCTCTGCCGGGAGGGGACGGCCCACGCCACAGGCACAGACCAGGACCACGTTGCGTGAAAGCTGGCGGGCCTGGTCGGCCGCGATCTGCTGAGTGGCCAGCGAGCCGAACCCGGTGTTGACGCCATAGATCAGCTTGCCCTCCTGCCGAAGCGCGGCGTCAACCCAATCGCGGCTACGCTGCATACGATCCCGAACATTCTCGCTGAGCGGCGCGACGCGTGCCCCGTGTCGCGCTACGGCCACTACGTCCTCGATTGTCAGCGAGTTCCCTGTGAGCTCTATCATTGTGCGAGCCTTTCCCCATTGACAGGATTGACTTGGCCGTGCATGAAGTATTACTGAGTGCCATTTTGCCACGAATTACACGAATTCTCACGAAAAGGACGCAAGAAGCAGTGTAAATTAGTGTAAATTCGTGAAATTCGTGGCTGGTTTTTCTTCTACACAGTCGAGAAAGAGTGGTCCTTCCCCTGAGAGCGAACAAGAGTCAATAA
>JAKLPW010000399.1 GCA_022013675.1 Anaerolineae bacterium
AAGGCAGGGGTTAGGGGCTTCGGTAGTGATTCGAGAGGACGTAGCGAAAGCTCTCCCGCGTATCGTACGTGCTGTTGGCAAGCGTTTATCGAGGAGCAGTGGGACATGCATGTGAGGTCTGGAATGTCAACTTTTCGTGGGCTCATGACGATTGCGGTTGTGTCGCTCCTCGCGATTTTCTTACTGACCGCTTCTATACAGGCTAACCAGGCAGGCTTCACCGGTCAGGTCAGAGACATCGTGACTGGCGACCCGATCGCAGGGGCACGGATTGACGTGGGCGATGAGTCGATCCTGACCGATGAGGATGGCCGATACACGATTCATGTTCATCCGGGGCAGCACGTGGTTCGAGTACATGCTTCCGGCTATATTGGCATGTCCTTCGTGCGACAGAGGGTAGTAGGGGGACAGTTGCTCGAGCTTGAGGTGGAGATGATCCCATCCAATCCCACGCCCGAGGAGCAATTAACGATTGATGCCAAGCTCTTCAAGACCAGGAAGGTTTTTCCCTCGGAGGAAGAGCTGGCTCTTCTGCGTGAACGGGGGATCGAGATCACCGCTGTGGAAAGCGCTCGACGCACCGTCCGTGTGCTGATGGAAGACGGTACGGTAGTCGCGATGGACATGGACGAATACTTGAAGGGCGTGGTGCCCAACGAGGTGAGTGCCTACTGGTCGCCGGAAGCATTGAAAGCGCAGGCTGTGGCGGCCCGCTGCTACGCTTCTACGGCCAATAGATACCCTGATGAGGGAGCGGACGTTTGCACTACAGAGTGTTCGCAGATGTGGCGGCCTATTTTCTATGATTCCACCGATCGGGCCGTGGACGAGACTCGTGGTGTGGTGGCTATCTATGAGGGCAATGTCATCTATGCCTTCTACTTCGGGCATTGTGATGGCCACACGCGCAATGTCGAGGACGTGTGGGGTTCCTACGTCTCGTATCTACGGAGCGTAACCTGTCCTTGCGGCGAGGATTTCCTATTTGGCCATGGTGTGGGAATGTGCCAGCGTGGGGCCAAGGCGATGGCAGAGGCTGGAGCTAGCTACCAGGAGATCTTGCGCCACTACTACTCCGGCGTCGAGGTTAGCGGCCCTTCTTTGCCAGCGCTCTCTGCTCCATCGCTCACACCCTCGGATGGTGACACGACGACGCTATTTACCTACGGGGTCACCTACACGGACAGGGACGATTGGCCCAACGAAGCTTCGCTGCTGATCGATGGGCTATCCTATCCCATGACGCTGATCAGTGATGAGCCCTGGACGGGTGCCCGTTATGCGCACACCATCACGCTCGAGGAAGGCGAGCACAGCTACGCCTTTCAGTTCGATGATGGGTATGGGCACTATGTTCGATTTCCGCCTACGGGCGAGTTCTCGGGGCCAGTGGTCTCAGAGCGGAGTAGTTCCCTGCCCACAGTGACGCCGACGGCAACTCCCTCGGCGCAAGAGACCCTCGCCCGTCAGTGGAGTTACAGCACGACCGATGACTGGGATCGAGGTGTGTCAACCGACATAGTTGTCTTGGATACAGGAGGAGGGGGTATCACCTTGGGCCCTTACTGTCAGGATGGCACTTTCACCTCCGCCGAGCAACGGATGAGTATTCCTTTCAATGCCGTTGGCTCTTACTGGCGGGCGACGTTGCCCCAAGACACGGAGATGCAGCTTGAGATCCGGGCCAGAGAGGAGAGCAGCGACTGGTCATCCTGGTACACCGTCAGACCTGACCACGCCGGACATCAGAAAGCGGAGCCACTGCACGGCAATCTGGTCTTCGTTCGCGGTGAGTGGCTTCAGTTCCGTGTGACGTTGAAGTCTTCTACCCTGGTTGATGCTCCAGTAGTATCGTCCATAGTTCTCACCTGTATCAACTCTGAAGGCGGCCCGGGTGCTGGGGAAGCAATGTCGCAGGCGAGAGCTATGGCTCCCAGTGATTATCCGATCATCATTCCTCGTTCGGCCTGGGGGGCTGACGAGGCATTGATGACTTGGCTCCCGGAGTACCGTGATCCCAAGGTGTTCATCATACATCACACGGCAACGGAAAACGGGAGCCAGGACCCCGCTGCCGTTGTGCGGGCCATCTACTACTATCATGCTGTCGTACGCGGCTGGGGGGACATTGGGTACAATCTGCTCATCGACCAGCAGGGGAGAATCTACGAAGGCCGCTTCGGGGGAGAAGAAGTCGTGGGAGGACACGCCCTCCAGTACAACTGGGGCAGCATCGGCATTGCTTTGCTGGGAAACTACGAGGAGACTGAAGTCCCGCTGGCTGCCCAAGAATCGCTGGTGCAGTTGTTGGCCTGGAAGGGCACGGATCACTTTATCCAGCCGTTGAGAGAGACTTTTTTCATCGATACTGACCTTCCGAACGTGATGGGGCACCGGGACTGTCTACCTACTGAGTGCCCGGGGGAGCGTGCTTATGCCATGCTGCCGGCCTGGCGAGAACAGGCCATCGAAGTAATGAGGGATATCCCTCCCAGGGTGATCCTCGAACAGCCCTGTGAGGGTAGCGATGTACGAGCAGTCACCTCTGTCGAAGTCACTGCCAGCGCAGCAGTAACGCGGACCGAGTTCTATCTGGATGGGAAACTCCAGGCCGTTGACCTGGAGGAACCATACGTCTGGCGATGGAACACCGTCGGAAGCTCAGGTACGCACTACATCCACGTGGTGGGACAGGTGGCGTCGGGGCTCACGGCGACAACGGAGCTCATCGCCGTTGGGGTGGACAACTCCTCTCCGGACGGCTCGGTGGAAGCGCCGGAGTTTGCGAATGACCGGAGTATCGTTCTAGAGCTGGCATCCAGTGACGCTAGCCTGATGCAGTTCAGTGATGATTGGATCTGGGAAGGGGAGGATCTTCAGCACCAGGTGGGCAGCGTGGTGTCAGATACGGAGGCTCTCAATGGACTGGCCTGGCTGGGCCGAGCAGGGGTAGATGGGGCCGGTTTCTGGTATGGGCCGTATTATTGCGCCCTCTCTCTATGTAGGGACTACCAGGTCTATTACCGGATGAAAGTGGCCGACAATACCGTCGCGGAGGAGATTGCCCGTCTGGATATTGTGGACGATGCGGGCCAACACACTTACGCAGAACGGATCTTGCAGGGCATCGACTTCGTCTCTCCTCACGTCTACGAGGAGTTCCGGCTCGATTTCTCGTACAAGGGACGGCGCGGCACTTGTCGGGGAGCCAATCCGGCAGACGGCCTTGAGTGGCGCACTCTCTTCCAGGGGGTGTCCGATCTCTATCTGGATCGCGTTCAGGTCTTCACCGAACCACAGCCGTATGCCTCGTCTGTTAGCCGGAGTCTTCCCAATGAGGAGAGAATCCATTCTATTCAGGTGAGATTCTTGGACGAGGCCGGCAACTACTCGCCTTCTCGGGCCGTAACGGTCTTGCTGGACATGACAGCTCCGGAATGGCTGGGGTTTGAAGGGGGCACAGCACAGGTGCGGGACCCATTGTCTGGGATTGTGCCTGCCAGTGCGCAATATGCCATCTCGTTCGATGGAGGGGCATGGTGGCTTCCCTGGACCACGGCAGTCGTCTCGGCCACAAATGGAATTACCCAGACGGTGGCTGTTAGTGGTGATGTCTCGGGGGCAACGCACATCCGTTTCAAGATCCAGGATCGTGCCGCTACCTGGGGGGAGAGCCCCGCCTACGTCGTGGCGCTCACACCGACGCTGACTCCCAGCGTCTCGCCCACGGTCGCAACGGCCACGCCAGGACCGACCGTGCCAACGCCCACGGCGTCTCCCTCTCCGACCGTCACAGCCACTCCCAGCGCATTCCTGTACCTGCCGCTGGTTACCAAGGGCGTCCAATAGAATCTGCTGCTTGCCTTCGAACGAAGTCTGTCCCTACTGGACAGGTATCTCGGTCTGCGTGATTCCCGTGCGAGGATCAAGGCTAGCACAACCGATGCTCGGTGCGTTTGTGAATGTGTGGTCTAGTAGTACTCAGTATAGAGCGTCGTCTCCCAGAAGGCCTGATAGACGGGATCATGGCTGCCTAGGCAGACGCCGTCAAACAGGCAATGGCCCGGGCAGGCATATTCGATGCCGCGAACGAAGGAGCACTTGTCCATCTTGGTGCAATGGTTGTCCCCACAGATGGGAGCATGATCGTAGAAGCAACAATTTCTCCCCATCATCCAGAGGATATTGTCAACATCGAAAACGGTGTGGCCCGAATGTTCGATCAGCAAGTCGCAAGCTTCGCGGATGGTCTTCCTGATCTGATTGTCAGTCTCGGCATTGACTTCTCTCTTGGCTCTGAGGGCCTTAGCCAGCTCTGGTTCGAGGACTTGAACCATGCCGCTACGCAGTGCGATGCGCATGATATGGTAGTCGATGGCGACCTTGAGAGCGTCCAAGTCGGTCAGTTCCCATATGCCGGATTTGGCAGCGAACATGAGAAAGAGGAAGGGTTTCTTCTGCACCGGATCGCTGTAGGCTTTGAAGACCGAGAGGCGCTGAAGGATCCCACTCTCCCCCTGCAGACGTCCGTCGGCCTGCTGATGCAGAACGCAGATGTCGCCCTCGTAGCTCTGCGAAAGTATCTGAGCGCAATCGTAAAGCTGCGCTACGCGCTCGTCCACTCGGTCAATAGTGGAGTGATCGGGCAAGAAGTCATCCGAGAACTTACTCCGGACAT
>JAKLPW010000034.1 GCA_022013675.1 Anaerolineae bacterium
ATGCGCATCCACCCTTTGCCGTCAGTTCAAGATTACCGGGGCGTAATCTTTCACAACATGGAGGATGGCGTAACCGCTTTCCGTGAGCTGATGCAGAACGCTGCGTTACGCCCGTCCATCGTGCGCCTTTCCGACGCGCCTGAAACGGCGGCCTCCGCTGCACTGAGCCACGAGCATCACGGGCTGCGCCGCTTGGCCGACAGCCTGATTGAGTGGTACCTGAATGCGCGCGGGTATGATCTCGCCTCGGGCAGCACTCTGATGCTACTGGGCTTCGACGGGGATGCCCGATGGGTTGGCCGGCAGTGGGATCTGGCGCTGGAGGTTTGCGGAGACCATCGGGGGCTGCCGTTAGGACGGGCGGTGGGGCGCTCGTGGTCGCGCGATCGCTACGCCCAGCCTTATCTGCGCGATACGCTCCTTGGTCACGGCGTCATGGTGGACACTCTGGAGACGGCTACTACTTGGTCGAACCTGATGAGTGTCTATGATGCCATGGGGGGCTCGATGAAGGAGGCCATCACAGCCACGGGCGGTGGTCCGGGCTACGTGATGACCCACATCTCTCACGCCTACGAACAGGGTGCCTCGCTCTATTCGACCTTCCTTGGCCGCCAAGTATCCGAACCTGACCCACTGGTGAGGCAGGCCCAGTGGCAGGCGGTCAAACGGGCCACCACGGATGCCATTGTGGCCGCTGGCGGTACACTGACCCATCACCACGGCATAGGTCGCGATCATGGTCCGTGGCTTGAGAAAGAAGTCGGGCCGGTGGGTATGAAGGTGCTGCGGACACTCAAGCAGGAACTGGATCCCGCTGGTATCATGAATCCTGGTATCCTGCTGCCCTCGCGAAGGAGAGAATGACATGAGTATGAGAGTAGGGGCGAGGCAAGTTGGCTTGACGTTATCAAGGCAAACGATCCGTCCTACTACTTGCCTCGCCCCTACGACGTCCACGCGACCATTCTCTGCCGTCACCCGTCAGGAGAATATGGAGCGCCTGGCCCAGGAGGAGTTCGACCTGTTGATCATCGGTGGCGGTATCACCGGCGTCGCGATAGCCCGCGATGCCGCGATGCGCGGCTTCCGCACCGCCCTGGTTGAGAAGGGCGACTTTGGAAGTGGCACAAGCAGTCGCTCCACTCGACTAATCCACGGTGGTATCCGCTATCTGGAGTATGGTGAATTCAAACTGGTGTTCGATGCCTGCAGTGAGCGGCGTGTGTTTCGCCAGATCGCCCCGCGATTGGTGCGCCCGTTGCCGTTTCTTTGGCCTCTCTATAGAGGGCAGAGACCGGCTTCCTGGAAACCCCGTGTCGGGATGATTCTGTACGATGCGCTGAGCCTCTTCCGCAACGTTCAACGTCACCGCTGGATGAGCCCATCGGAAGCGCAGCGGCGGGAGCCGTTAGTGGCTGGTCGCGGTCTTCTCAGCGTTGGTCGTTACTACGACGCTCAGGTGGATGACGCTCGGCTTACGCTGGCCACTGCCAAGGCTGCCCACTTCCACGATGCGGTGATTGTCAACTACGCTCGAGTGGTTGGGCTGATGAAAGCTGGTGGGAGTGTCGTTGGTGCTCAGGTCATGGACGAGTTATGGGACTCTGTTGGGAGCCCTTCACCCAACCGAGAAGTAGAAGTGAGGGCTAAGGTTGTTGTTAACGCCACGGGTATCTGGGCAGACGGCATACGCGACCTGGACGAACACCATGAGAGGCCGATGATCCGGTCGACCAAGGGGATCCACTTGCTCCTTCCACGTGCGCGATTGAGTAGCCAGCATGCTGTCATATTCAGCGTTCCTCGCGATGGACGCCACATATTCCTCATCCCCTGGAACGAGTTCACTCTGGTTGGGACCACCGACACTGACTTTGAGGGTGACCTGGACAACCCCGCTGCAACCCGTGACGACGTCGAGTATCTACTGGAAGCAGTGCAACGTACTTTTCCCGGCGCACAGATTGAGTCTGGAGACGTTATCAGCACTTTTGCTGGCTTGCGTCCGCTCGTATTCGCACCGGGCAGCCCCTCCGCGCGCTCCCGGGCACATGTGATTGTGAAGGACGAATCTGGTCTCATCACCCTTGTTGGCGGCAAGCTGACCATAAGCCGATTGATGGCTGAGCAGCTCACTGACTGTGTCCAGAAGAGACTGGCGGAGGAGTTCGGTGTCCACGCTCAATCTGGATGCCGTACCAAGGAGCCCCTGGAAACTGCACAGATCGGGCGGGTGCCAGTGAGCAGCGTGGATGATGCGGTGGGCAAACACCTGGTGAAGGCCTACGGCAGTGACGCCGCGTGGGTGCTGGCTTATGCGGAGGAGAACCCCAGTTTGGCGAAGCGCATCGTACCGGGACTTCCCTACCTGATGGGGGAGGCTCTCTACGCTGTGCAACACGAGATGGCGTTGACGTTGTGTGATGTACTGATTCGTCGCACCCACGTGATTTGCGAGACGCGGGACGGAGGGCTGGAGCATGCCCGCGTGGTTGCTGAGCTGATGGCTCGACGCCTGGGATGGAACGAGGAGGAGATCGAGCGCCAGGTATCTGACTACATCGCGCAGGTGGCTCTTGCCCACCAGTGGCGAGAGCCGGAGCGCCGCCACGATAAAGGGTGTTATTGATTTGACAGGACCACGTATGTCTGATAGAATTGCGGTAGTGTGGCGCATTCGTCTAGAGGCCCAGGACACCTCCCTCTCAAGGAGGAGATCGGGGGTTCGAATCCCCCATGCGCTACCTACGGTCTCGACCAGTTGGTCAGACTCCGTTCCTTCTGCAGAAGCTCCTCACGGGGAGCTTCTTTTCTTGTTGGGAGGAGTGGTGGGGATTGTGAGATGTGTGAAAATCCTCAGATTATCCGAAATAGCCAGTATCCAAAGCTAGTCCTTATCGTCTGTATACGTGAGGCACTGAGTAGAAAGTAGTTTGCTCAATATGGCTGTTTGGATGGCCATCTAGGGCGAGGTAGTGATCTCTGTGCTTCACCTTTTCTCCTCCTTGTTCGTTGAGGCATCGTCTCTGGTGGGGCGGTGCCTCAACCGGCGTCAGGGGAGCAGAAGGACGCGCTCGTTCACGTTTTGCAGGACAGGCTATGCCTGAAGGGGAGTCTCAGCGCGGAGCTTGTCTAGAACTTCCTGCAGATCCTTGGCTAGCTCGGCTTCGAAACTCCGTTGCTCGAAAGCACCTGGCAGGATGATGGATATTCGCTGGGCGTGCAGGAAGTGTCTCGGGAAGAGGCGGCTTGTCTTCCGTGATCCGTATACGGCGTCCCCGGCGACCGGATGACCGATGGAGGCGAGGTGAACGCGGATCTGATGGGTGCGTCCTGTCAGAGGGCGCACCTCTAGCAGTGTGTAGCTAGAAACCCACTCTTGTACCCGATATTCGGTGCGCGCTTCCTTGCCATGTTTCCTGACGACGGCCATTCGTCTCCGATACTTGGGATCTCTGCCAATGGGCGCTTCGATAGCTCCGTGACGAGGTGTCAGGTGCCCCTCCACCAGAGCCACATAGACCTTCTTTGTCGTTCTGGCCTTGAACTGTGCCTGGAGGAACAGTCGGGCCTCTTCATTGCGTGCAACTACTAGAACTCCTGAGGTATCCATATCCAGACGGTGGACTATGCCTGGCCTAAGCTTGTCTTCCATTCTGTTCAGATCAGGATAATGTGCTAGCAGGGCATTTAGCAGGGTGTCTCGTCGATGACCATAGCTAGGATGAACAGGCATACCTTCCGGCTTGTTCACAATGATCACATCCTCATTCTCATACAGTATGTCTATAGGTGTGTCTACAGGCACAAGTTCCCATGTCTCGTCAGCGGGAATCAGTACCTTAACTTCGTCTCCTTCCCTCAGCAGGTACCCGGGCTTCACCGCATGCCCATTGACACTGATCAGTCCCTGCCTAATCAGTCTCTGAATCTGGGAGCGAGACACCCCTAAGAGCTCTTTGACGACGAAGTGATCTAGCCGGCCCGAAGTCCCTTCAATGGTTAGAAACCGCACAGTGTCTTCCATAGGTCTATCCCTATCAGAAAGCCGAGGCCCTGGGGCACTCGGCTTGTCTGCTTACATACATGTTCGTTCGATGCTAGCGCCTAATCCGAGCTACCCCTTGATACCTTCTGTTGTGGGGCTTTCTCTTCGTCCCGCAGGATGCTAAGAGCAAGGATGGCCACCCCTACGACGATGGAGCTATCGGCTATGTTGAAGACTGG
>JAKLPW010000400.1 GCA_022013675.1 Anaerolineae bacterium
CCACGGAGATGACCACGAAGTCCGCCCCAGGCAGGGCTTTGCGTCGGTCGGCAGTGGCCGAGAGACGGCTGTTGGCGCCGGTGAGCTGATTGAGGCGCTGGCCGAAGGCGAGGACGTCTTCGAGAGCCTCGGCATCAATGTCCACCAGGACGATGTCGCTGCCGTGCAGCGAGGGGTGCACCAGAATGTCGCGCACGATACCCGGGCCGAAGCTGACGCTGGCGGTGCCGATCACTACGATCTTGGGTTTAGTCATTTTATGAAGGCCTCCTTCTCGACTAATTAGGTGCTGCGGTAACATGTTACCCTAGAACGGACGCAAGTGCAAACTGCCCGAAGTCTTTTTCCACACCCCTCCATCATCTATTCTTGACAGAACCCACTGGCCGGGTATAATCCATTGGGAATCTGAGTGGGGGAATGGGATCAGCTCGTAGTGTGACCAGGAGGAGAATGCATCAATGCCAGAACCCAGAGTAGTGTTTGCCGATGAAGCCCTTCCGCGTCTGAAGAGCGGTTGGGATATGATCGCCGATACTCTGGCGTTGACCTTGGGCCCCAGAACGGGCTATGTACTCGTTCAGGGGGAGGGACGACCAAACAAGGTCGACCGCCTGTCCGATAGCGCGACCATCGCTCGAAGAATCGTGGAGATTCCCGGGAGGGAAGAGAACGTCGGGGCCATGATGATGCGCCACATGGCCTGGCGGGTGCACGAGGAGATTGGAGACGGCTCGGCGACCATGGCCGTCCTGGCGCAGAAGAT
Source organism: Anaerolineae bacterium (assembly GCA_022013675.1). Classification (GTDB taxonomy): domain Bacteria; phylum Chloroflexota; class Anaerolineae; order JAKLPW01; family JAKLPW01; genus JAKLPW01. The sequence continues at coordinate 767 of JAKLPW010000400.1, forward strand.
CTTTGCCGAAGGTTATCGCTGCATCGTGGCCGGCTCCAACCCAATGATCCTTCGCAAGGGGATCGAGCGAGCAACAGAGGCGGTGCTGGAAGCCTTGCAGGAGATGGCTCAGCCGGTCGAGGGTGAGGATAACCTCGCCAAGCTGGCGACTTCTCAGACCGGTGATCCTGAACTGGGCAAGGTGCTGGGCGAGATGTTGGACGTTCTCGGTACCGACGGGTCAATCGTCGTGGAAGAGTACATGGGGCGGTATCTCGAACGGGAGTACGTTGATGGAGTCCGCTACAAGGGGGGGTATGCCTCAATGCACTTCATTACCGATCCCGTGCGCCGGGAGGTGGTCCTCCAGACCCCTCATATCCTGGTCACGGATCATAATGTCGAGCGGATGCAGCAGATAGTTCCCCTCCTGGAGCAATTGGCCGCTGGCGACAAGACCCCCTTGGTGGTCATCTCTCCCCAGATTCAGGGACCGGCCCTTGCCACTCTAATACTGAACAACCAGAAGAAGGTACTGCCTTGCGCGGGAGTTAAGTTCACATCGTACCTTGGACTCCATGAGAACCTGCAAGACGTCGCTCTCATAACCGGGGCGCGCTTCCTGACCAAGGAGGCAGGCCACAAGCTCGAAGAGGCCACATTGGCCGACCTGGGCTCGGCTCGACGCGTCATCGCCAAGTTCGACGAGTTCATGATCGTGGGAGGACACGGGGACAGGGTTGCCCTCCGAGAACGAATTCGCGGGCTGAGAGCGCGCTGGAGGAGTGAAACGGACACGAATGAAAAGGGAAACCTGCGCACACGCCTCGGACACCTGACAGGTGGCATCGGGATCCTGAAGTTTGGCACCGACTCCGAGAAAGAGCGCAAACAGAAACGGGAAGAGATCGATGCCATCCTTGAGGTACTCTCTGCCTCGCTAGAGGAGGGAATTGTGCCCGGAGGAGGGGTGGCCTATCTGGAGTGTATCCCGGCAGTTCGAGAGCTGGAGGCAGAGGGAGATGAAGCGGTCGGGATTGACATCGTGGCCCGAGCCCTCGACGCCCCGATCAAGCGAATCATCCAGAATGCGGGGCAGCATCCTCCAATTGTCCTCGCCCGTGCGCAACGACGGGGTAACGGCTACGGCTATGACATCCTCACTGGCGAAGTGGTGAACATGGAGCAGACCGGCATCATGGATTCAGCACGAGTCCTCAGAACCGCTTTGTCCGTGGCCTCCAGCGGAGCATGTTTGGCACTTACCCCGGGGGCACTCATACTGAAGCGCAATCCAGAACAGTCAATGGAACCATGATAGAACTCGTAACCGAGACATAGAGGCTAACGATGACACAGAAGCACCAGTGGATACAGATCGGACCTGTTGATGAGGGCGGAACAGTCTTCAGCCTTTGCGTAGCACCGTCAGAAACAAAAGATACCCTGTGGGCGACTACGGGGACTACACTGTTTCGCTCAATTGATGGGGGTGACAGTTGGCATCCCGTCGGAAAAGGCTTGAGGGGACTCCAACTGGTCACTGTCGCATACGGGCCGCCGGGAGTATTGATCGCGGGAGATCTTGGTGGCCTCATCACTCGATCCCTGGACGGCGGGCTAGAATGGTCGCAGCGCGACTTCCCGGGACGTGCCCTTCCAATTACCTGCCTGAGCGTTTCTCCCAAATTCGAGGAAGATAGCGTCGTACTCCTCGGTACCGATGGAGACGGTGCGTGGCGCTCCAGGGATAATGGACGTCATTGGGACGACGTGAACTTTGGCCTTTGGGACTTGAACGTGCTGGCTATCGCCTGCGCCCCGGACTGGACCCAGCGCGAGTACGCGTTCGTGGGCACGACAGACGGCGTCTACCGGTCTACCAACGGGGGCCGGGCCTGGAAGCCCGCCAACTCGGGACTGGAAGGGATAGCCGTATCCGCTCTGGCCATAAGCCCAGGATTCCTCAAGGATCACTCCCTCTATGCTGGCACTGAGGAGCAAGGAGTCTATCTCTCTACCGACATGGGTGAGAGTTGGACCAACGTTTCCGAGGGACTCAGCGACTTAGGAATCAATGCCCTTTGGATCTCACCTCACTTCCCTGACGACGGGGTACTGGTGGCCGGTACGTCCAGCGGGATATCCCGCTCCGACGATGGCGGTCAGCATTGGACTCCGGTGGCAGAAGGAATCCCACCCGTGCTCTGCCTCACTGGCAGCGCGAACGGGGTCTACGCGGGTCTTGTGAACGCAGGCGTTCTTCGCTCTCTGGATCAGGGCAAGTCATGGTCTCCTGCAACCCAAGGACTCGCCGCCCGCAACTACGCCCGCCTCATCCCCTGCCCCTCAGGTACACTCCTGGCACTCGGTTCCGAGGAAGGTCTGGTGCGTTCCAACGACGGAGGCGAATCCTGGGAGCAGGTGCCGGTTCCGGAAGAGTACCTTCCCTTGACTACCGTCGAGGCGATAGCTGGATCCGGCGGACAAACCTGGTTCCTGGCAGGGTCGTATGAGGGAGGCCTAATTCACTCCGAGGATGATGGCCAGACGTGGCGGCAAGTCGATGGTACTCCCCACATCAGAGCCATAGTGATCTCGCCGGATTTCCAGCGCGACCAGTTGGCCTGGGCTGGAACCGATGAGGGCCAGTTGCTTGTCTCCAGCGAGGGGGGGGAAATCTGGGCCAGCAAGAGTACGCCTTTCGAGGGTGAGCAGGTTGTACGCCTGGCGGCTTCGCCTCATTTCAGCGAGAACGGCACGTTGTTTGCCGGGACATTTAAGCCTGCGGGAGAAGGCCCTGGGGGTACAATCCATCTGTGGCGCTCTGACAACCAGGGTGAGCGGTGGCATCTATACCTTGAGCAGGAGTCTCAGAACCCATGGCTGTCCATGACGTTGCCTCCGGCTCCGGGATCGCGGCCCTACAATGCGGGTGTCTTTGGCATCGGATCACGCATTTTTCGGCCTTCAGGATCGCCCGGAACCCAAGAAACGATCTCGCCCGAGGAGCCCGCGATAGTGGCGCTGATAGACGTCCCTCGCGGAGAGAAGGAATACGATCTCTATGCTGCCACCAGCCAAGGAGTCTTTCTGTCCAGGAACCGGGGCAAGAGTTGGGAGTCTTTCAGCAAAGGTCTCCCCGATGGGCCGATACTGTCGCTGGTGCCTTCGCCCGATTACTTGAAGGACGGACTTCTTTACGCGCTCTCGCTCGGGGGCACTCTTTGGTGTTGTGAGGTAAACTAAGCGGGTTAAAGACCTCCGAGGTTTCCGTTGTGCGTTCACCAGGCGGCTTCTGGACACTCGTCTTTCTCTGCCACAAATTTCACGAAGTAACACGAATAAGAGAGAATTAGTGAAAATTCGTGTAATTCGTTGCAAAAAGCCTTTTTGTTCTGGCTTATCCAGGTTGGAAATTTGTGACCTGATTTGATGGAAGACTTCACGTGTGCTATACTGTTGATAGGTCGAGCAGGGACGGTTCTTACTTAGCCCAAGCCCGGCCGGGAACCTGATTCACGCAGAAAGCTATCGGGAGGAAAGAAATGCCAAATATCGGAACGACTGAATTGGTCCTCTTTTTGCTGATCATCTTGATCATCTTCGGCGCCGGGAAGCTTCCCCAGGTCGGAGAGGCAATGGGAAAGGCCATCCGGGGATTCAAGGATGCGCAGAAGGAACTCACTGATACGGCTGACGAGATCAAGGACGCGGTCTCGATCGAGGACAAGTCCGAGAAGAAGTAAGGTCGCTTCACCGAGTGGGGAAAACCTAGCAGAAGGCAGAAGCCGGTTGCGCCAGCCCATTGCTCAAGTCGGATCATAGACCCTACGGCCCACCAACGCCAGTCACGGACTGGCTGGGAGCCAGTTACTTCCCACTTCAGAATATGCTTCGTGATCCCGAGTGACGTCTGAGAACAAACAGTGGATAGGCGGTGCGTGAAACAAGCCGAGACACAAGCGTCACCTTGCCAGTCCGAGCGATGATAGGAGGAGAGATACGTGACCTGCATAGGTTCTCTTGAAATTGCAGGCGAGACGTCTCGTTTGTAATGCTTGATATCATTGGGATAGTCATTCTAATCCTGCTTGGTATAGCCATACTGGGGCCAGAGAAACTGCCCATCGGTGTTGAGGCGATATCTCTCAACGTGGTCAACTTGTCCAGAACCCACAGAGGTGACGAGCCATTCTCGTTAGAGGAAGCTCGGGTCTACTGGGACGAGACGGACAGTTTCATCAACAGTATTGTAGCGCTTCTGCGTGCTGCGGAAGAACACCTCGTTGAGCTTCGTGGGCGCATCTTCAAGACCGTCGCCACCATCATCGTCGCTTCGGTCGTCGCCGCCATCGCCAGCGACTACATTCTCGCCTTCCTGGTTCGCCCTGCGGGTATCACCCTCATCTTCCTGCGCCCGACGGAGATGTTCGGCACTTACATCACCGTGATCGTAACCACGGCGATCGCACTCGCGGTTCCCGTGATCATGTACCACGTTCTCGCCTTTGTTCGGCCCGCGCTCGAGAACGCTCAAGAGGAGAAGATATTCCGCACCGTGATATACGTTGCCGCGCCCTTCTCCCTGCTCTTCTTCTGCGGGGGAGTGGCCTTTGCCTACTTCGTCATGCTCCCCTTCGCTCTTAATTATTTGGCCTCGTTCGGGTCTGATATTGCTCAGGCTTCTTGGAATATCGGCAGCTACATGAGCTTCGTCACGAACATGCTCTTCTGGCTGGGTGCCTCTTTCGAGACGCCTCTCATTATGTTCGTACTCGCCAGGACCGGGATCGTCTCCGCCCAACAGTTCAGTTCCGTGCGGAAGTATGCCTACGTGGCGATTGCAGCAGCGGCAGCGGTCATCACGCCCACTCCTGACGCGTTCAACATGCTCCTGACCATGGCTCCTCTGACCCTGCTGTATGAATTCGGTGTGCTTTTGGCCAAGCTCGGCGGAAGGGCCTCTAGACGCGACGCCAGTTCGGACTGATGGAGACGCAGAAGTCCTGTAAGATATCCGGCCCACAGAGCAGTCCTCAAAACCTGATGGACCGCAGCTAAACACGGTCGTCCGATCCTATCGCTATGGCCGCTCGTCCCCGTATCAAGGCAATCGACCATGGCCACGCGGGCAGATCTCCTTACGCGGCACTAAGTAAAACTTGACCCTGGCACTGCCCTTGGCCAGACAAGGAAGACGTGTATGAGTACCAAGTCGCGAATCCTGCTGGTAGATGACGAGCAAGCCATTACGGACAACCTGTCGGCCTTCCTGCAGCGATCCGGATTCGATGTAGCCGTTGCATCCGATGGGGAGGAGGCCCTGCGCAAGGCAGCCACATTCGGGCCGGACTTGATAGTCCTCGACGTTCTTATGCCCCGACTCGATGGACGCGAGGTACTGCGGCGCTTACGCAGTGCCGACAATCGGACTCCCGTCATCCTACTCACCCAAATCGGCGAGTCCATGGAGCGGGCCATGGCGCTGGAAGAAGGGGCTGACGATTACCTCAACAAGCCCTTCGATCCCCTGGAATTGGTAGCCCGGATGCGTGCGGTCCTGCGCCGCGCGCAGGCAGGCCAGCCTCCACTGGCATCGGCCAAACGCTAGCGCATTCAGTTCCAGCCGGGCACCACGAACGCCAACATCGAGCGCACCGTCGTTTCCGGTCGCACCGACTACTACGTCATCAGGATAATCTCAGGGCAGTTGCTGGACGCCAGCGTGTACACGGCGGCTTCTGATGTCCTTCTCGTCATCTACGGAGCCGATGGGACAGTGCTGAAAAGTGGTATGGGAGGCGGACCGGGCTTCCGAGGCACTGTGCCTGCGACCCAGGACTACATCATGCACGTCACGTCCAACATGGGTACGGGGTACCGGCTGAATGTGACCATACCGGAGCGTATCTCGTTCGAGCAGGAGACCACCTCCGCGACCGTCCAGGGTTCGCTGGCCGCGTACGACACGCATCATTACGTCCTGCAAGCCATGGCCGGCCAGGAGCTGATCGTGGGAGTCTCGGCTCCGGGCGATGCCGTACGCCTGGTGATCTACGGTGTGGATGGCACGGTGCTGAGGAGCGGCATGGCAGCAGGAGTAAGCTTCTCGGGACGATTGCCTAGCACGCAGGACTATCTCATCAACCTTACCGCCGACATCGCGGTTCCCAACTATAGCATGACCGTGACCATACCTGCGGTGGGAGCTTCCAGCAAAGCCACCACTCCCGGGACCGCCAGTGGCGGGACCAATCTGCTCGGGTCCCGGCGCTAGAACCTCATCAGGAAGAACAGGCGAAGCTGTCATTCTGAGAGGAACAGGCGGGCCTGTCATTCTGAGCCAGAGCGCAGCGGAGGCGAAGAATCTTATATAGTGACATTTGTCACTATATAAGGTTCTTCAGTCTCAATATGCAAAATACCTAACATCTGCTAAGATTCCCTTTGTGCCCTTGTGCCTTCGTGGTAAGTCGTGGCAAGTCTTCGAGTTCTTTTAGGAAAGTCATCTATGTATTGGTCCACTGTAAAGGATCATCACACCACAGGGACACAGAGGTCGGACCAACTCAGAATCCGTCAGACGTGAATATAGACAACGAGGAGGAACCCTATGACAACTGAGCTGATCCAATGGCTGCTGGAAGCAAACGAACCCTGGACGCGCTACCGCACGCTGGTGGACTTACTCGACCGTCCTGAGGAAGATCCCGAGGTAGTGTCTGCCCGAGCTGAGATGCTGGCACATCCGCAGGTGCGGGAGATGATCGCCGAGGCCGCTGCCTGGCCCGGACATGCCCTCAAGCG
>JAKLPW010000401.1 GCA_022013675.1 Anaerolineae bacterium
ATACCCGCTGGGGTACGGGCGGGCAGGGATGCCCGCGATCCAGGGCTCACGGTGACGTTCGAATCGCGATAGACGATACCCACTGGGGTACGAGCGGGCAGGGATGCCCGCGATCCAGGGCTCACGGTGACGTTCGAATCACGATAGATGATGCCCGCTGGGGTACGAGCGGGCAGGGATGCCCGCGATCCAGGGCTCACGGTGACGTTGGAATCACGATAGACGATGCCCGCTGGGGTACGAGCGGGCAGGGATGCCCGCGATCCAGGGCTCACGGCGACGTTGGAATCACGATAGACGATGCCCGGTTCGATCTCGTGCGCGTTCACCAGGTATCCCCTATCGTTGGCAGGCTCTAGTCCGTGAAGGCGCTCATCAATATCTTCCTGATAAGCCGCCAGGATGTGTTCGGTCATGGCCCGGATGCCTTCAGGGCCATAGACCTCCAGCGGCTCATCTCGTTCGAGCACCCAGGGGGTAAGGATGAGATCGGGGTAGCCAGCAGTGTGGTCTGAGTGCAGATGGGTGGCGAAGGCTCGCTTCAGCCGCTTGGGTTCAAGCGCCTTGATCCCCGACCGAAAGGCAGCCACAGCTCGCCGGACGACACCTGGGCCGAAGTCAACGAGGTACGGCGTATCGTTTACGACGACGGCCACCGACGGTCTGGAGCGATCCGGTTCGGCGTTGGGGGTTCCCGTTCCAAGCAGAACGATCTTCGTAACTGCTGGATGGTCTGGGCTTCTGGGCATGATACTCCTCGACAGGATTGACAGGATGCTCGGTAATGCTCACTCTCGTTGCTCCACCTGATGCATGGCATCGCAACCAACCCTCCCGCAGGCTTTGGACTCAATGGGAGGGGGTGCTGGGGAACCTGCGGGAGGGGGGGTGCTGGGAAGCCTGCGGGAGGGTGGACGAGAGTCAGGTCGTCGCGAACAGTTTGCCCAGCTTCATGAGCAGGCCGAAATCACCGGATGCGGTATACTTCTGCTGCATGAAGGCTTGCTGCCCGTCGAGCTTGCCCCGGCTGATGGCCAGCCAGACCTCGGACGGTGTGTTGATGGTTAGATTAGGGGATTCGGCCTTCCCCTCATGGAACGAGCACTTGCCACCCTCGATGTGCAGGTAGTATTCACCCGGCTCCTGGCCGGTCACACTGAATTGGATGTCAGCGACTAGGTCCCCGGCAGGCCGTCCCTCCAAAGCACGACGGAGTTCTTACCCTTTCGCTTGGCTACATACAGTGCCTGATCCGCCTCGTTGATGTAGTCCTTGATACTCCCGGGTCGGGCACAGATGCTCACGCCGAAGCTCATCTTGACGGACATCTGTCGACCACAATGGGAAAGCGACATGTTCTCGAGCGCCTCTCTGACTCTCTCCGCAACCACTCTTCCCCCTTCGGGGTCAGTTTCCGGCAGCAGGATCAAGAATTCGTCCCCACCCCAACGCGCGAGTCGGTCCAGTTTCCTCAATGAATCTTTCATGAGGTTGGAAACATAGACGAGAGCAGAATCTCCACACTCGTGGCCATACTGGTCATTGAAAGGCTTGAAATCATCAACGTCGCACATCACCAACACAAACGGCTTGCCACCTCTCTCAAGGCGAGACATCTCCATCTCGATTCTCTCGAGAATGTGCCTGCGGTTTAAGAGACCAGTCAGAGGGTCAGTTCCTGCCAGTAGATCCAGCTCCCTGTTGGCTTCTCTCAACTCTCGCTCGGCGATTCTGACTGCCACCCGGTATTTGTGGGCAAAAGAGGAGAGGGCAATGAAAAGCACGATGATATTGAGGGCATTGAGGAGATTCAGAGCCGAGGGATCGACCATCACCGTCGGTGTCGCTGTTCTGGAGTACAGATTCAATGCGATGTACAGCGCGCAGAGGAGTATGGGGGCAATCAGCCGGCTGAGATCTTGCCACATGGGGAAAACCAAGATGAAGAGCACCGTGGGAAGAATGTAGTAGTGGAAACCGCTATGCCATCCCAGAACGGTGACACCCAGAAAGGCATGGGCGACGATCTCGATGAACCCGAGGAAAAACCCCACGTCGTGGCGTCCCGCGCGGTTGAGGAACAAGACGAAGACCTAGACTGCAAGGCCAACGATGTCGAATAGGGCCAGGCTGCTTACTCCCAACCACGCGAACAGAGGAATGACAAGCACGTGGCCAGCGATGGCGATCAACGCGGTGTACTTGAGAACCACGGAAACGCGGTAGCTATCGAGATTGGTGGCCTTGAGGTTGATTGAAGCCGGATAGAGTGTCTCCACGATGAAAATGCCCTTCCTTCCCTGAGAATGACCGAATCTACTAGCCGCGCACATTGTGCTATGCTACCCCTAGTATACTCAGAGTGCCTGGGCAGTGGAGTTAAGTTCACGTAAAACGGGCCTAAAGCTGGCGTAGAAATGGCAGTCACTCCCACAAGGGGGGAGGCTACGTGTTGGCACTCACTGGGTTGAGAACCCGACCGACGAACAAGACGGATCCGGTGACAGTGTCGCGGATGAGGAAGATGAAAGGATGGTCAATGGTCAGCTCAATGCCCGACGGCATTAGCGCTTTCAGACCAACGACCACCGCCGTGGCAGCCGCGGCCTCGGTTCCGGCCTCATCCACGGCCACAAATGCCTTGTGGAACACGTTCTGGATGTAGAGATCGTGAGTGCCATCCATCCCAGAGAAATCCGCGTCCGCGATGCTGACGGCATCCGGCATCCCCATGGCGGCCAGCGTCTGGGCCATGCTGAAGCTCGACTCGAAGCTGAACTTCGGCAATCTGAGAGCGACAGACTCGTAGTCCAAACCAGCCAAGATCTCTTCCATCCGAGCGGCATCCAGCCCAGCCTCGAATTCCTCGAACTCTCCGGCATCGGGCATGATGATGGTCATGGCCACCTGGTTCCCGACGTAGGGTAGTTCGACGGCCTGATAGCCGTTGCCGCGAGCGTAGAGCAGGCTCGGAGGATCCGACAGGGACATCATCGGCACACTGACTTGCTCTCCGTTCAATAGATTGAATTCCCAGTCTCGGGTGCGGGACTCATCGAACTGGTGCAGCCACGTAGCCTTGAAGTAGATGGCATTAGCCAGCACGAGTCGCGTCAGGGGCGTGATCCCGCCCTCGGGGATCAGGTCCTTGATTCTGGCTTCTGTTTGGTCGCTGATCCAGTCGTTGATGATGACTCTGGACTTGTCAGGATCCTTGGCGAAGTCGGTCAGCCGCAACCCTGCCCCGTAGTTCTCGGCCAGAAGGTCGAGGAACGCGGGCAAGAAATCGTATCCCACCTGTCCCCAAATGGAGTTGGCGATGCTCAACCGAAACGCCTCGTCCTCTTCACTCTCAGCGGCAGCGGCCCGGCGGGCAAGTTCCTGATCGAGGGCATTGAGAGCGGGGTGCAGAGCATACTGACTTAACAGGAAATGGAGCGTCTCCGCCATCTGCTTCTCCGTCTCCCCGCGAGCGCCCGCGTAGGTCATCGCCAGGGCCACCGAGATACTGTAGGGCGAGTAGAAAAGGTTGCCTTCCTGCTCCCTCCAGGCCTGGTAGAGATCGTAGGCGAAGGCACTATTACCCCCAACCAACTCCGCCAGATCCGTATCGGACACATCGGGTGACGACACCCTCTCAGCGTCCGAGCGCACGAACTCCCCCGCCTTGGCAGGAGGAGGAGCACAAGAGGTCAGCAAGAGTACTGCGACCAAACTGCATACAACGGACGTCCGTAAGATATCTTTCCTTGAAGTCATGTTCGTTTGCCTCCTTCGGTCGGTTTTGTATCTCATAGACGTCCGTTGCCCACTGAAGGTTCCACGCCAGCGAGACTGAGTGCACGCAAGACCTTTTATCACCACCCCCTATTTCTACCTCCCATTGAACCTCTCTTTCCACAGATTACGCAGATTATGCAGATTGATTGAAAGGTGCCCGGCACTCTGGCTCTCAGTCCTCGAACTCGATATCTATATACTCGCCTGGTGCTGTCTCCCTGTAGAGATCGTAGAGCTTATCGCAGCGTCCGTTGATACGCGCGAGCGTGGAAGGATCCGGAACACCGGAATATACTCCCTTCTCGCTGCCGTCCTCCTGGATCCTCATGCTGTAAGAGACTAGCGCGCGGCGAGGCTTGTCATCCGGGCGATCCTCAGGCAGGATCTCGTCTAGAAGCTCGTCATGCGGGGTAGCATTGTGGCTGCCGTGATGGCCTACCTTGAGGAAATGCACCGGCTTGAGCACCCCTTCACGTTTCATGGTCTTCCAGCTACGCTCCTCTGCATCCCCTGGCAAAAGTAGCCGCCAGCCCCTCCATTCGAGGCATAGAACGACGCTAGTCTCGTTGGCAGCCTTGTCGATGGCCAGCAGGTTCTCCACGTACCCCTTGCGCGCCTCAACCAGGTCGTAAAACGCGCCGGCATCGACACCGGCGGGCGGAACCAGCCCCGTCAGGGTAGGTCTCTTGCGACTCCCCTCAGGCGGAAGAGTGAGTCCCAAGGCCATAGCCATAGGCTGGAAGTTCCCATAGTAGTCGGAAGTGTCCTCCTCCGGGGCCCAGATCTCGATGCTCGCCTCGTGGAAAGGGTGGCATCCTTGAGGATCGAAATCGCGGTGGACGTAGAAGATGTTCTCAGGTCCAGCCAGGTCTCGCAAGTACCCCACACAATCATCCGTTTTACTGGGACTACGATTCATCCAGAGGGCATTGTTCATCCATAGGGCCTCGACCTCCGGTGAGAGAGGCTCGGGGGAGGACTTCAAGGCAGTGAGGTAGCGGTGAATCCCCCTGTAGCTCTCTTCCAAGGCCAGATGCTTCTTCCTTGCGTCGGCGTGCTTCTCATAGTAGTCCTCCGCCGCCGAGGCAGTGAGCCAGACGTAGCGAGTCCTCAACTCCCGGCGGAGTCCCTCGGGGTCGCCGGGATAGGACTTCTTCTCCGTGTGGAGCAGTCCCTGTACATGGTCCATGTGCTCGTGAGTCATCACGTAGAGATCCAATGGCTGTCCGTCGAGCACTTCCAGCACGTTCGCCATTACCGTCCCATAGACACGCGATCCGCCAGACACGCTGCCCACATCGATCAGGATGTGACGGGTCTCGGTTTCGCCGCCGGGAACTTGCTCTGGGAAAGAGATCAGGAAGGCGTCACCGAAGCCGACGTTATAGGCTCGAACTCTTAGTTTATCCATGGCTATCCTCCTGCGCAATGTGCAGCGTCTTGCCGGTACCACGCGCCTTCATGGCGTCACCGATCACGTCGGCCTGGACGACCGACCGAAGCGGTCGCCCGTCCGGATCCAGGGCATCTGAACCCAGCTTCAAGAGTCCGCTGGCAACGAGTCCACCTACGAACACGTCGCGGTCATGGCGCTGCTGCTCGTACTCCTGCCGACGGAGTCGGTACTCCCGGTCAAAGGCCAGGAGACGACGCTCTGGCGGGGCGTTGGTCAGGCGGGCCATTATCCGGCCCGTCTCCCAGTCAATGGCCACAGTGGTGCCCACGGTGATCCGACGTTTTCTCGGATAGCCGGAGTCCAGAGAGCTGTCCTCCACGTGATCCCAGGCGACCTTGAGGATGCACTCTTCACCTTCTCCCCCCTGATACTTCTTGAGAACGTGCTGCCTAGGACGCACCTGGAAGGGGATCTCCTCCGGAATACCCAGCAGATCCCGGTGGGCGTTGGCGTACTGGTAGGCAGCCCAGTCGCTGTCGTGAAGAGCCCGCACGTCAATCGCCTCCGGATCCTCGCGTTCGAAGTCGGTATCCACGCCCAGGGATGCCTCATCGAGGACCAAGTGCCGGCCTGTGAACTGAGCCTTGACCCAGTTCCGTATCTTCGGGTCGTCAGGGTAGGCGACCTGATCAACGGTCATGATGGCCCGTCCATAGTCCGCATACGAGATTTCGCCCGGTGGCAGATAGTCAAGAGCCCGAAAAACCAGACGCTGGAAGCGCTCCGCGCCCTTCCTCAGAGCGCCACCCGAAGTAGAGTATTTGGGCTTGTCCACATTTTCGGGCATCGCGGCATGTTCGAGCCACAGATCGTTGTGGATCTCCATCATGACCGAGTACAAGGCTCCGCTCAGAGCCTGGCTGAGGTCATGCGACTCATAGCGATCAACGGAGTGCCGGGAATCCTGTGGATTCAGGTTCCTCTGGTTGTGTAAGGAACGCAGGCCTCCCTTGCGCCTCAGCTCTTCACCGAACTCTTCGGCGATGGCACAGAAGATGCCGGGTTTCGCTATGGAGCCCTCGGTCCGCTTGAGAACGAATTCGCGCAGGTTGTGGCTATCGAAAGCCATGAGCAGAGCAGTCAGGTCAGCGATGGCCTCGTGGATCCCCAGAGACTGGGGCGTGATGGCGTCATAGAGATCGGGGGCGATGCCGTCTATGATGACGTGGCCCGTCTCGTGGGCCACGATGTCTCGCGAGAGGCAGGTGAAGATCGCTTTTGTCGCATCTCGCCGAGAGGGGAAGTAGAAGAACTGCAAGCTGCGAGAATCGCGGTGATAATAGGCATTGCGCCCAAGACCAGCGCGAGGCACCACCAACAGTTGCGGGCCATCGAAACCCCAGGCTAAGGGACGTCCCAGGGTGGCTTTCCTCTCTACCATGTACACGGTCCGCAGTACCATGGCGAAGACGCTCACCTGCAGGAAAGCTGGCTCGTAAAGCTGATCCCCCTTCGCGTTCTTGAGATCTTCTCCGTCACGGCTCAGATAGCGGCCAAGTATGCGCCCGGGTGTTGGCGGCCTAAAACGCGCACCCGCAACCACCTCCCCCGTCTCGGGGTCAAAGTCGACAACGGCGAGCCGCCGGATAACCGGCCCATCCAGAAAGAACTCCTCACGATCGGCATGAAACCCTTCGACAGGTTTCATCCCTTCCAGTTGTGAGGTTCTGGGGTCCTGTATCATAACAGGCAGATACACCTTCATAGTCACACCTCCGCGCTAACTGATACATGCCCTGCAAAGATCGGGCAAGGAGCCTTACCGACTCCCTGCCCGAAGGGATTGGATGGTCACTGACGGAGAAGGAAGATGCTAGCCCTTCATCAGAACTTCCCTGACGTCGCCAGTGGTGAAGAAATGGGTTGGCTTGTCCTCTTTATCCACCACGATGGCCAGGTTGACCCACTTGTCCTGCATCGAGTCATAGGCATCGGCGGCACTCTTGGTCAGTGTGGTCGTGACGTGACACCCCCCGAAACGCGACAGGTCCTCGTTCTCCCGGATTTCCTTGAGCACCTCGGCGATCGTCTTGTCCTCGAACGCCTGGTAGACTTCCTCGACGCTCTTGCCCTTGTTCTCATCTTTCTGGATTTCCAACTGGAGCAAACGCCAGACGGCTTCTTCCTCAATAACGGTCTCCAGGACGCCTTTCTCATCCACGATGGGGATAAACCAGTAGTGCGTCTTCTCGGTGAGCTTCTCCGTGATGACCTTCATCTTGGTGGTGGTTGACACCATCCACGAGAAGAGCCTGGGTGGGATCTCCCTGACCTGGGTCTTCCGCAGACGTTCCTCCGGCGTTGGCTCCCTCATCGCCAGCATACTATTGGCCGCCTCGCGCAGGTTCTCACGGCCAAAGAAGTAGGCCGCTCCTGCACCCACCCAGGCTCCGAAGGCAGTGATGATGGCCGTTAGAATGCTCGTGCGGTATCTGAGTATGTCCGTCAACTGGACCGTGATCTGCGTGTTGTCAGTCTCAGGGATAGCCACCGGCATACCCAATACCACTAACACCAGGATGACGAGTACGCCCAACATGACGACCACCAGAGTGAACTCTGGGGTCCACCAACTCCGAGATTCCCTGTCCTGCTTCGCCATAATGATCTCCTCCTCCCCTTCTGCTAAACGGGCAGCGGTGAACGCGTAACCCAGATTCCTGGGCCGACGCTGCCCCGCCAATACTCGGTTGAGCCCCAGTCCGTAGCTACCCTTTGGAAAAGGCGTGGTTCGTGGGGGCTTTCCCTTGTCATTAGTATACCAAATCGGTTTCCAGATGTCAACGATTTCAGAAAAGCTTTCAGCGGTCAGCCTCTCAGTAGGTGCACAACTCCCGCCATGCGCGTACCGCTTGATCGTGGCCACCACCCGCCAGGTTCTCCGGCACGCCATTCCGAGGGAAGAAGGTGGGGTTGACTGCTTCAGAGCTTTCAATCAGGTCACCACCGGTGACGCGGCACTGGTAGACAATGAAAATGCCGTTACCCCTGGGATCGTCGTCGAAGAAGTACACGTCCACCAGGCCCTCGACCTCAATATGCAGGCCGGTCTCCTCGTGGACTTCCCTGACGACCGTTTGCACGGGGCTTTCATCCGCCTCTGCATAGCCCGCCGGGAGATTCCAGCAATGCTGAAATGGTGCGGCGGTTCGTTGGACCAGCAGCAGCTCGTCATCGCGCACGATCAGCGCGCCGGCCCCGACCTTCAGTTGCCGGTAGCAGATGCGCTTGCACTTCGGGCAGAAGAGGCGCTGCTTTCTCTCATAATCTCGCAGCTCTAGGAGCGTGCCGCAAGTAGGACAGAAGATGAAATCGCCAGTCTTGGCAGGCACCTCCATTTGCCCCTCTCGAAGAAGCTTTCAGCGGTCAGCTATCAGCGGTCAGCCTCTCGGTGATCGGTACCA
>JAKLPW010000402.1 GCA_022013675.1 Anaerolineae bacterium
ACAATCTGGGGAGCACAGGATACCACCAGTGTCAAGATTAGAGCCAGCAAGACCACGTTCGTCATCCACTTACGGGTATTCATTTCTTTCCTCCTTAGGTGTTACTCGTAGAACATCAGATACTCATCAGGTGGTGGAGAGTGCGCTACTCTCCGCGAACTGCGCATCAGATTCCGTGCGAATCACCTCCTTTCAGTGAATCTCTGTCCTACGGGCGAGGGCTCACACGAGCCCCGCACGACTGGCGCACGACGAGTTCGGTCTGCAAGAATATCTTTCGCTGCTCAACGCTCTCGCCGTTGATCAGGCGAATCAACAGATCTCCGGCGCACTGACCCTGCTCGTATGCCGGTAGATGGATCGTTGTCAGGGGGGGGTCTACGTAGCGGGCAAGGCGAACGTCGTCGAACCCGACGATGGCGATATCTTCTGGGATCGCCAGGCCCTGGGCCTTGATGGCCTCCATCGCACCGAACGCTACCAGGTCGGAGGCCACAAACGTGGCTGTGGGCTGTTCCGACAGGGCCAGCAACTGGCTCATCGCTTCGTAGCCGCTCTCCTCGCGAAAGTCGCCGTAACGGACCAGGTTGTCGTCGTAGGGCAAGTCGTGGGCTTCCAGTGCCAGACGGTAGCCTTGCAGGCGGTCCCGGCAGGCGGTGTACTGCCGGGGGGCGTTGGTAATCAGGCCGATGTGCCGGTGTCCGAGGCCGATGAGGTGTTCCGTGGCCATACGGGCTGCGCCGATGTTATCCACGTCAACGAAGTTGAAATCCACTTCGTTCAATTGGCCCAGGAGAACGATGGGGACTCCTTCCTCGGCAAGTCGGGGTAGCTGAGCGTCATCAGAGCGAGGGCCAGACACGATCAAGCCGTCAATATACTTCTCGCGTACCAGGGCAACGTACGCTTCTGGTTGGGTGACATCCGCGACCGATTCTAGAAGGATACGGAAGCCGCGTTCCTGAGCGATCTCTCCGAGGCCGCGGATGACCTCGGGCAGGAAGGCGTCGGCGAAGACGTTGTTCGAGCTTTGACAGACCACCAGGCCGATGATGTTCGTACGGCCGCTGGCCAGAGAGCGGGCGGCAGACGCGGGGTAGTAGTTGAGTTGGTGGGCAGCCTCCAGCACACGCTGGCGTGTCTCTTCACTGATCTTTACCCCTGAGACATCGTTGAGCACGAAAGAGACCGTCGTCCGCGACACACCGGCCAGTTCTGCGACGTCCTGACTGGTCACCCGCCCTTGCGCCAACTGAAGCTCCCTTGCTAGTTAACACGTGTTAGTAACGCGCGTTAATTATATCACAGAAAGGCTCCGTTGTCAATAGGTAGTAGACAGATTATAGACAGGTAATCGCATCTGAGGACCTACGGTGTACAAAAACCAGGGTTTTGGGTCTCTCAGCGGTGCAAACATCCTGAAACATGAGTCTCTACTAAGCAGAGAGCCCTGTCAGAGCCAGAAAGCCCGGGTTTCTATCCCCGCAGGCAGCGAAATCCTGGGAGATTCAAAGCAGGGGAGGGAGTGGTAAGCTCCCTGCTCGTACGAGCAGGGAGCTTGTGATGCGAGTAGGTATCCACCTCAATGATCCAGCTACTTCCCCGGACACTGCCGGACGACCTCGGGGTCGATCCCTTTGTTCCCGTAGGCTTTGTCGAAGTGGGCGCTGAAGTCACTGGCCAGCTTCCGTGCTCGAAGGTCGAAGGCCGCTTTGTCGTCCCAGGTGTTGCGTGGGTTGAGGATCCGGCTGTTGACATCCGGGCATGTCATGGGAACCATGATGTGGAAGACTGGGTCCTCTTCGTATTCCACATCGTTAAGCATACCGCTGAGGGCTGCATGGACCAAGGCTCTGGTGATATCAATATCCATGCGCTCCCCGACGCCATGCGGTCCGCCGCTCCATCCGGTATTCACCAGGTAGACCTGAGTGCTATGACGACGCATACGCTCTCCCAGCATGGAGGCGTAGACGTCAGGGTTCCGAGGCATGAATGGTTCGCCAAAGAAGCGAGAGAAGGTGCTCACCGGATCAACGATGCCTGTCTCGGTGCCCGCTAGCTTGCTGGTGTAGCCCATCAGGAACCAGAGCATGGCCTGTTGGGGGGTCAGCTTGGATATGGGTGGGATCACGCCGTTGGCATCGGCGGTGAGGAACAGGATGGTCCTGGGGTGATCGCTCATGGGGGGTTCCTTGATGTTGCTCAGGAAGCGCAACGGATAGGAGGCCCGTGAGTTGGGCGTGAAGCGCTCGTCGTCCAGGTCAAAATGACCGCTCGGGTACATCATGGCGTTCTCGACGATAGCACCGTGCTCTAGGTAGTCCACTTCGTGCAACACCGCGTTCCAGATCTCGGGTTCTTTGTCCGCCCGCAGGTTGATCAGCTTGGCATAGCAGCCGCTCTCGAAGTTGGAGATGCCGTTGTCGCTCCAGCCGTGCTCGTCATCACCCAGGAGCGCACGGCGCGAATCGG
>JAKLPW010000403.1 GCA_022013675.1 Anaerolineae bacterium
CAGGCTGCGCTACACCCCGACAAGGGATTGCTTAGTAAAACGCCCTTTGTTTTCAGTGCTTTTCGGCGTTTTCTTTCTCTTGCCTTGTAAAACGTGACGACGTGAAACATGGCGAAATATGGGGCGTCAAAGCACCCACAAAAGCACCCACGCGGCCACGCAGACCGAAGCACAAGAGACGGGACTATGGCAATTCCGGTGCACAAGGTCAAGTCCCTACAGTTCATGTCTTGCGTACTGGGCGCATGGCAGTTCTGCGGGGCATTTTCCCGTGAGAGCGCAACAGAGCAGTTGAGGTGCGGCTATCTGGGCTGTCTGAGAGTGTTCAAGGCTGTCTTTCGAGGTTGTGCTGGCTATGGGCCATCGTGAGGGAAAAGCTGGTTCCATCGGTCGTTGCGATGAAGCGTGGCAAGAGCGAGGAATGCCTCGTCTCCGGCCAAGCTCCAGAACTGGCCTGGGAGTTTGAATCGTCGCTGATATTGACTGCATGTAGATTCGATAGCCCCTGAGCCAACGGGCTGCCCGAGTGCCTTGCCGTTCTTGTAGTCCATGCGGTCTTTGTGCTCGGTGAAGTAGCCGATCTCCCGCTCAATGGCTTCACGTTGTGTTGCGCTGAGTCGTTTGAGCGTTGTGCTTAGTCCTTCTAACCCCTCGATGACATCGAGCGCGCCGTCTTTGCGTCGTTTGAGCCAGTTCAAGAAGGGGGTCACCCATTGCTTGGCTTTTTCCGTGCCCCGACCAAACAACTCATTGGCAAGGTCCCAAAGATGTTCGTTCACATGGTACATGTCGACACGCTGGGTTGCGCCCTTGAATCGATCATCGGCGATGTTCCAGATCCAAACGGCCCCGTCGGCCAAGATTAGGACTTGTTCGGCCTGAAGCAAGCCGCGTTGGATCGTTTCGGTGTAGAGTTGGGCACGGAAATCATCCAGTCCTCTGCGGGTGGCCACATAGCCGCGCTCGGCAATAACTGGACGGCCTGTGGCGGTTGTGCCGCGCTGATCCAGTCGGAAGGTAGTTGCCGTGTAGACCCAGTGCCACCGCTTGGTGTCCTCGCCGGCATCACGCAGTGTCTTGGTTAAGCCCCAGTTGTCGCGTTCACGGATGTTCCATGCATCGATTTCAATGACCAAGGTAAACGGAGTCGAGGGGGTTATGGCACGGGCGGCCAACTCATGGATGCCATCGAGCGTGTTACTCAGTGCCACGTCGGTATCCCGCCAAGCCAAGGCCCGTTCTCCTTGGCGACGGGCCTCACGGTGGAGGGTTGAAGGGTCTAGGTCGACACCCGTCATGCGCCGGACATCCTGCTGAGCTTGACCTGCTGGGGCACGCAACGCGCTCAGTGCGCAGATTTCCTGCACACGAGGCGAAGACGGTGCACGACCCTGTAGGCCCAAGGAGACATCGGCCGGATAGATATACTGTTCGCATGCGCTGCACGAGCCATAGCTGCGGCTGAATCGAATCAGTCCGAAGGTGCTGTTCACACGACGAGCACGATGGTGCTCTTCAACGTTCAACGCCTGCTCGCATTGCGGACAAAGCAGTTCCTCTCGGTTGGCAGCGTCCTGCACCAGATGCTCCAATACCTGCCTGCGACATTCCATGCTCACCCGGTCGATAATCTTCTCCATCGCTCCCATCCCGACGGATTCCTCCAGCAGTTCCACAACTGCCTCATAGAGCCAATCTACGACATCCGCTTCGCTGATCATCAGCCACCTCGCTTTTCAGGGTTGACATATCGGATATGCTATATAACATAGCCGATATGAATACTACGACATCTATCGCCAAGTTGCAAAGGGAAATCAGCGCCATTCGACAGGCGCTACAGAAACTGGGGCCAATCCATCCGGGAAGTGTCTCGATGCAGTATCAGGTCTGTGGACGCACCGGCTGCCGCTGTATGGATCCGGAGCATCCGCGCCGGCATGGTCCTTACCACAAGCTTGCCTACGTCCACCGCGGCAAACCCGTGTGCCGCTTCGTTCGTGCCGATTGCGCCGATGAGATCAAACAGCGCCTCCACACCTACAAGACATTCCGCAAGCTCATGGATCGCTGGATCGAGTTGTCGATCCAGCAGGCTCAAATCGAGTTCTTTAACTCGCCCAACAAGCCCAAAACCAAGCGCACTGAGCCAGCCTCCTCGCTCAAATCGCCTCGAAAGAAGAAACGCTTATAGTCTTCAGCACTCGCTGACAGAGAAAATGCCCCGCAGAACTGCCATGCGCCCCTCCGGCTAACCCGCTTATTGCACCAGTGAACGAGTCGCTGGTGCCATATGCGGGCTAAGCCCTGCCCTCGCTCCCGCAGCCAGGATCGTACTACTTCCGCAGTGCTCTTTGTAAAGCTCATGAGAACCCTATTCGTCATGGGAATTCCCGCCATAGTAGTGTTGATACATGGCGAGGGTGTCCGGCTTCCCGAAGAGACGCTTCAACAGGTAAGTACTGACAAGACGTACAACCAGGCTGGCGCGCGTGAGGCCACGACGTTGCCACCGCCGCGAAGAAACCCTGGCATTTCCAAAC
>JAKLPW010000035.1 GCA_022013675.1 Anaerolineae bacterium
CCGGTGCCCAGTTGAGCTTCCAGCGGCGCCGTGACCGTCAAGGTTACGGTTATCGGCTCCCCCGGCATCACGTTGGGCAGCACGTAGTCCGATAGACTCGTTTGCCATCCAACTCGGTGGTTCACCAGGCCCAAGGTAACGGTCACCGGCTCAGTATAGGGTGAGCTACCAACAGTAAAGGCGAGCGCGTGGGGCTCGCCGCGTCGCAGCGGCTCGCCCACGTCCATATTCCGACGACTCCAAACCGGCTCGTGCCCCTCCATCTCCAGCGTCACCTGCACGCAGAACTTGCCTCTGAGATGTGGAGGGGGATACCACACGACGTGGCCACGGGCAGCCCCGTGTGCGGGCACGAAGATGGGAATAGGGTTGGGTACGATGTGTTCGTCGCTGAAGGGTAGGCCGATGCCAAAGGGAGCAACACTGAAACGCGTCATCACATACTGGTCCGTGTCAGTAGGGTTGCGTAATTCGACGCTGAGCTTGACAGGCTGTCCCGGGACGATGGGATAGGGATCCACGCCAATCTCAGTTTCGGCATAGACGGGATCCTTTGGTCGGTGGACGGTCACCGGGGGGCGGAAGATCTTGCGGAATCCACCGATGAGTTCACCCTCGGCATAGGCCTCCACGTCGACGATTACTGTCCCAGCGGGGGGCAAAGGCTCGTCTAGCGGAGGGATCACAGTAAGGGTGACTTCTCGTACCTCGCCCGGGGCCACGCCTTGCAGGAAATCAGACGACAGTGCGAGTCCCCAATTGGGCAGGTGAGGAACCAATCCCAAAGTGATGTCCACGGTATGCTCAAGGGGGTTGATCACTGGGAAGGTCAGGGAATGGGGTTCGCCCGGCTGCAGTGGCTCGTCCATGTCTATGTTACGCTGGCTGCGCTGAGGATCATAGCCCTCCATGTGCAGTTCAACCTGGATGCACACGCTACCGCTTACTGGCGGAATCCAGTGGATACACTCCTTAACGACACTGTACGGCGGGAGGTGCACGGGCCGAAGTCCGTTGATAGGCGTGAAGGGTATGCCGATGCCGAAGCTAGCCCAGGAGAACTGTACCATCACGTCTTGCGGGTCAGCCGTGGGGTTGCGAAGCTCAACGCAAATCTCGGTGGGCTCGCCAGCCCGGACCGGGTAGGGATGGATAGTGATCTCACCCTCGGCATAAGGCGGGTCCGGGAAGCGATGGAGAGGAACCGGCGGGCGGAAGACCTTGCGGAATCCGCCGATGAGTTCACCACCGATGTAGGCCTCCACGTCAACGATGACCGTTCCATCGGGGGGTAGAGGCTCGCCCTGCGGAGGCGTCACTGTGAGGGTGACCTCACGTATCTCGCCCGGCTTCATGCCTAACAGAGTATCAGGTGAGAGTTCGAGTCCCCAACCCTCCAGGTGCGGAACCAGACCCAAGCTGATGTCCACACGATGGCCAAAGGGGTTGCCCACCTCGAAGACGCGGGAGTGGGACACACCCGGCTGCAACGGCTCGTCCGCGTCTATATTGCGCTGGCTGCGCTGTGGTTCCGCGCCCTCTTGATGCAAGACCACCTCGATGCACCAATGACCGGGGCCAGGGGGAGTCCAAATGACACAGCCTACGGCAGCGCCGCCGGGCGGCACTTCTACATTGCTCGAGCCCACGGAGGTCCAGGGCAGGCCGATGCCAAAGTTGGCTACCCTGAACTCAAGGGTCGCGACGCGAGGGTTAGCAGGATCATTGTTGACCACCTCGGCGCAGAGTCTGGTGAGCCTTCCGGCCATGGGTGGCTCGGGGTGCACCGAGATCTCATCCTGGGCGTACTGGGGCCAGTCGCCGTGAGGGAAGGTGATACGGGGGACCATCCTCGTCGGTGTGGGCGTGATCCTTGGCGGTGTCTCTGTCGGTGTAGGCGTGTTCTCAGGCGGTCGATCGGTCGCTGTCGCTGTTGGCGTATGGATTGGTGTGTTGGTTTTGGTGGGCGTCGGCGACGCGGTGGGGCGGTCCCTCAGCCAATCCCAGAACTTGTTGCCCGTGAGCGTTTTGGTACCCAGCGGCAGCTCATACTCGATCCAATCGTTATCCTTCTTCACTCCGCCGACGGTAGTGGCATCCACGGAGATGTAGCCCCCGAGGTTGGTCTCCCTGATACTCAAGAATTCGTATCGGAGCACGTCATCGTCGGTGAAGGTGAAGCTGTAGAACCCCGTCGAGTCAGTGGTTGTCGTCTTGAACAGCGCTCCAAGGTCGGGGTATCCGGCGGTCATGTGGCGGTAGAGTTTAACCGTGACCCCCGACAGAGGCCGGGACTGATCGAAGGGAAAGCCGTCATACACCCGGCCCTGGAGCACGAACGTGCCCAGGTTCGGCAGGGCCGGTTCTGCTGCGGCTGGCGAGAAAGACATCACGGTCAGAACTAATGCGAGGAAAACCACAAAGAGGGCGATTCTTGAGCGGATAACACGGTGGTTTGTCATGGCAGAGCCTCCTTATTCTCGTATGCAATCACAGAACATAGCTCAATTCGAGGATAGGAACCGACTGCACGACGGTCAAGAACGAAGGAAAACAGTCGTGTCAGCAAAGGGCCTGTCGTCCGAGAGAACGAGTATGGCCCGACTACCGAAAGGTCGCGGAGCAATGGTAATGGTGAGCCGGGCTCCAGCATACATAATCCTAGCAGGTAAAGATACAAATGTCAAGAGGAAGCATGGGTGTGGAAGAAAGACCTCGGAGATTTGACCCCGTGCATAAAGCCTGGTAAATTTCTCGTAGTTCTATACCAGATTGTAGTCGACTGCTGCCTTGTGAAAACATCCGAGGTCTGGCGAGCGGACTTCTTCAATACCTTCAACTGAGCAGTGATTGCCCACATCTCGCCGTTGAGCTATCCAGTTGACGTAGGTAGTCATTCCTTGCGGAGCCAACGGCGGGACGATCGGACGACGGAGCGGGAACGTGAGGCGAGAAAGAGGAAGGGATCCACCACCAGCAACTCACACTGAAGGGGCTTCAGTGGCTCGGATATTCATCCGCGAGGATCTTGGCAACCTTCTGCCGAAGGTCTGGAGTATCTTGCGTCGCAGAGATCCAGACAATAGCCCAATCCACGGCGAAGTACTCATGGATGGCAATGTTGCGAAACCCGACGATGTCGAGCCACTCCACGGCGGGATGCTGATTCCTGAACCTCTTCGGAAGCCGTGCAGTCGCCTCTCCAATGACAATCAACTTCTGGAGCACGGCGCTTTGGCGCAGTTCGTCACCCAGAAAGTCCTCGCGCCGGACTCCCTGCATAAAACGCTGGATGGCGTCCGCGGCGTCCACAATGTCGCTCAGATGCAATTCCTCACGCCGCATACAATTCCTCCGCGCTGGACAGAACAGCATCGCGTATCTTGGGCTTCAGCCCGTTTCTCGGCACCAGGTCCACCTGTCGCCCGAAGATGGCGGACAGCTCCCGCTGCAACCGGCTTAGAGCGATGAAGCCCACCTGTGCGTCAGGCTCAAACTCTACAAGCAGGTCTACGTCGCTGGTGTAGCGGAAATCCTTACGCACGGCAGAGCCGAAGACGGCAAGACGCTTGATGCGATGCTGCCTGCAGAAGTCAGCGATGTCTTTTCTTGGGATTTCAAGTCCCGGCTCAACCACGAGGCTACCTCTCTATTCCCTTTCTGCCTATATTCTAGCAGCGTCTGCCCGACGCGTCAAGGCGAGCGTGCTCGCACGTGCATGCTTTGAGCCGGGCGTAGCGGCACCAGTCCCAAGACTCTGGCCGTTCCAGGGCGTGTCAGTTTGCACATCGCACGGAGGCTGGAACGGCAAGGTGTGTAGCTATTCCCCCGATGCGTCCAGTTGACGCCGGGCAGCACTCCGAGTCTGGCCCGCCAGTTGAACGAGAGGGGGAACGCTTTGTAGACCCCGGTTGTACTGCATGGGGCCCATCGGCCACTGTCAGTCAATCACACGATACCCGTTTGGCAAGACAAAGACGTTGTCGCCGCCCAGGTCGCCACGCACGTATCCAAGATCCAGTCGAACTACTGAAAGGGTGGTTAGGTGCCATACGCCCGCTATCTGGAAGTCCCACACTTGTCGCCCGATAAGCCTGCTTCGGCAGAAACCAGGAGATCTAGGCCTGTGAATCGCGTAATGCCAGACATGTCCAGACTGCCCCCAACAGGTCTACCACTCCGAAGACAATGAGCATCGGTGGAGCGAGGCCCAATGCCACGAAGACTATGAAGCACACCACGACCACTGGACGGGTATGAACCGTCCATCGGAATAGGGGCTGCATCTCGCTACGTGCCGCTTGGACATAATAGTAGGCCAATAGCACCAACAGCAACCCTACCACGCGAATCCAGGGTTCGTTCGTGGTTGGAAAGCCGAACAAAGCCAGCGGGGTATTGGGAACTACCAAGAAACCAAGGCCTATCACTACCAGGTAGATCCCAAACACAAGGATACTCTTAGCCGCCTTACTCATTCTTGCCTCCTTTCGAATTCTACCGTTTTGTAAGGCATATGGCACCTAACACTTCGTGCAAACGTACCGGAAGCTCCGCAGTCTTGGCGCGAGATGGCGATGAGACCGCCGACCGCAGTCGCCGGTTGGGCGAACGTCTCTGTTAGAGGTGGTTGGGAAGGTTCAGCGCGTCGTTGCCTCAACGGTCGCGATCTCTTGCTCCGTCAGCCAATACAACTCATACACCAGCGCGTCAATCTGACAGTCGGTAGCCTCGATTTGCCGCTGGTACAGCTTCTTGTCAGCAGGGATGGACACAGCGGCAAGCTTGCGGTGCAGGGCTAACATTCGCGTCTCCAGGGCAAGCATCTTGTAGTGGCACGCTCGCGGTGGCTGGCGTATGACCGACAGCGGAGATGCGGGAAGGACCCGCAACCACACAGCCAACCCGAAAACGTACGAGGCCGTCGATGCGGCCCGCTCGTGCAGCGGGAGGTGGACGCCGTCAAGGCCGCACATGCCATTCGTGGACGGGCCGGTCGCTCGCCCCTGCGCCACCACTTCAAGCTCTGGCAGCGCTACATGTTCACCGTGCTCATCAACGGGCTGCGCAAGGCCGAGTTCACCCCGGTCGCTGTCGTGCTCATCGTCGCCTCGGCAGCACCAATCGGGATGATGAAATGGATGGAAGTCACCGGACAGGCCCTTCTTCTGCCCTGGAGTACTCCGCTACTGCAGGCTCCCTCCCCACCCGTCCCCTCCGTCCACCAGGTCAGAACCCCGCGCGAACGCGTGCTCACACCGTGGAGAGCGCTCAAATGGGCGGACCCGACGCGGCAGCTTGGCGTGACACCACTGGAGTTCAACTCCGAAGTATGGTGGGAAATCCCAAAGAGCCCTTCCTTCCCAGGCGCTGCTACTGCCACTCCGGTGCTTTCTTCGTCAGGCCAGAAGTGTCGCTCGATGGCTGAGGTCTTCTACACCCCTTCCATCATCTTGTCGAAGTCTTCCACGGTCACTGCTGGTAATGTGGTGAATGAGATCCCCAGCAGCTTGGTCAAGGCGATAGAGGTCTTCATCGCTTGCTCTGTATCCGGGAGGTCTACAATGAGAAGCAAATCGTTTTCTCCGAGTAGAGCATACCCAGCCTTGGGCTCCCCGCCATGCTTCCTTATCAAAGCAGTGGCTTTGTCGGTGCGCTCAGCGCTGATTCCCTCGATTGCACCATGCGAATACTTGCCAAACATAAGATACGTAGCCATGCCTACTCCTCCTTTGCGTTTGCACTGCCAAACGGTCCATCATCAATCACGCTCTTTGGGATTTCCCGTATGGAGCAGCTACACAAAACACGCCCAGCGATTACCAACGACAACAGGATCGCTACATGACGCGGATGATGAGCGGGACCACTATACTGGTGAGAGCAAGACAGACAATGACCCCCGTGAAGGCCAGATACCGCTTGCCGTAGCCTGTCAGCAGTGAAGAGTCGTAGTATTGGGCCACATCATTGTCCCGGTACATGGCCAGAAGACCGCCAAGTAGTCTGTTTCGGGACTGCTTCCCGTAGTTCAACGCCATAACAGCTATGCCATTGACCAACAGGCTCATCACGATGAACACCGCGAGTATCAGGTCGTTTGATGGATTCGCGTTGGCTGACGCTGCCTCTCCCGCTACTGCCGAGTTGATCCCCAGGACGACAAGGTTGAACACTACCGCTGTCACGACGAAGATCGTATCCGTGCGAGCATTCTGCTGCAACTCGCCGACGATGTGCTCATGAATCTTGCTTAACATAGTACCCTCCTCACTCGAGAAACTAGTCACGAATGGCACGAATAGACGAATCCCACGAATTCTCTATGCCGACCCTCGTGAGATTCATGTCACGGAGCGCGGTCGGTCGCAACCACTTGTTGGGCGGCTCTTGCCCCGAATGAGCGTATTTGCGCAACGGATAGACGCAGCCCACTCTGCCGCCGTGCCGCGCCCGTGTCTCGAGGCTGTTCTACTAAGTTAATCCCTCGCCCCAAGAACAGAGCGCAGCAGGGCAGCAAACGTGTATTTGGCGGCACTGGTCTCTGTCGCCAGGTCGTCGGCGCGTTGGCTTGGCGTTACCCTATCTCTTGCTGTGTGTCCCGGCGGGTAGCGCGCCAGGCTTGTTGAGCAGAGTGCTACGGCTAAGTGGTGTCTGGCTTCACGAAGTGGAAATAGCCATAACCTACTCCTATGAGTACGAGATAGAGACCAACGACCAACCAGCCGAGCGAGTTCGTCACGCCGGTCAATTGACCTTGCAGAGCCACGATGAAGCCGATTATCCCGCTGAGGAAGAACCCAAGGACAATAGCTCGTCGTGCCGCGGAGTCTTCTGCGTCTCTGGCGAACCACGCCACGAAACAGTAGATTAGCAGTGCTGCACCAAACAACCGGGCAACAAACACCGCCGCCGGATCTGCCAGAGAGATGCCGTATAGTGACATAAATAGCTCGGGTGCTAGCACAAATCCACCCCCATGGAAGAGGGCAACGAAAGAATGGACGACAAAGAGCTGCTTGAGTTTCATGATATTCTCTCCTTCTTTCTTTGGTGGACCAATCCACTCTCCGTGTCAATGGTTGCATAGGAGAGAGATTGTCCATTTGACCAACAGACTCTGTTCAACGACTCAAAGGTTCATAG
>JAKLPW010000404.1 GCA_022013675.1 Anaerolineae bacterium
CCTCTCGGTGGAGCGCATGAACAGCATCCTGGAAATCGATCGTGACAACCTGGTGGTCGTCGTCGAACCCGGCGTCATCACCAGTGGGATAAACGAGGCCATCAAGGAACACGGGCTCTTCTACGCTGGCTATCCCATGAGCGTGGAGCTCTGCTACATCGGCGGGAACATAGCCGAAAACGCAGGCGGTGGCCGGGCCATCAAGTACGGCGTCACCGGGCGCTACGTCCTGGGCCTGGAGGTGGTCCTGCCCACCGGGGAGATCGTGCAACTGGGAGGCAAGCGCGTCAAGGACGTAACCGGCTACGACCTGATCCACCTGATGGTCGGGTCCGAGGGTACTCTGGGTATCTTCACCAAGATCACCCTACGGTTGCTGCCCCTGCCCAAAGCTCGCGTCGTGCTGTTGATACCTTTCGAGGACGTGCCCACCGCCATCGGGGCCGTGACCCAGATCATGACCCAGGGCCGCATCATCCCCAGCTCCGTCGAGTTCATGGACGCTCTTTCGGTCAAGACCGCCTACGAGTACATCGGAGAGCGACCACCGCACCCCAATATCGGCGCCATGCTCCTCATCGAGGTTGACGGCAACAGCGAGGAGCAGGTCGAGATAGAATACAACGCCATCATCGACCTTTGCCTCGATCTGGGCGCGCTCGACATCTACGTGGGCAACACGACCAGCACCGAGAGAAAGATGTGGCGCGTCCGGCAGGAAATGGCCGACGCCTTCAAGGCCCTCTGCCCGATACAGAGCGTGGAAGATATCGTCGTTCCCATGGCCCAGATCCCCGACCTGATGCCTGAACTCGAACGCCTCTCGCAGAAGTACGATGTGCTCATCCCCTGTTTCGGCCACGCGGGTGATGGCAATCTCCACGCCACCGTCATCAAGAAGCCCGAGACCCCCATGAAAGAATGGCAGGAGAAACTGCCGAAGATCCTGGAGGAGTTGTACGTGGCCGTCGCCAGACTGGGTGGAACCCTCAGCGGAGAGCACGGCATCGGCTCCAAGCGCGCCCGCTATCTGCCGCTGGTCATGGACTCCGTGGTGATCGAGCTTCAGCGGCGCATCAAGAAGACCTTCGACCCGCTGAATATCCTGAACCCGGGCAAGATCTTCCCTCCGGCTGACGCGGAGTAGCGCGCTTTAGGTGCAACGCACTTACAGGTGCGTTGCACCTTACCTATCGAAGGACGCTTTTACTATGGAAAAGCTCAAAAGAGTAGTAGTTCTGGAGAACGCTATCCAAGCTCAGTTGCTCGACTCGATACTCACCGAACGGAACATCCCCCACGTAATGGTGAGCTATCGCGACTCCGCCTACGACGGTATCTACCAGCTTCGCAGAGGATGGGGCCATGTGGAGGCTCTGGAGAGGTACAGGGAGGAGATAGCGACGATCCTCGAGGACTTGTCCAGAGAGTTCCATGAGGAACAGGGCCAGACTCAATGACGCTATGATCTCCTCCAGCGACATTTCTCCTGACCTGCTGTTTCAGAACCACCAATCGCTGCACGAAACGCTGGTCGATACACCCCGGGGTTGCGCTTGCTCCATGCAAGAGAGTATGGTATACTGATTGATAGTGAGTGATTGTCTTGCTCTGTTGCACTACGTGTCAGGGGAAGAGGATACCTGAGATAGAGTACGAGGTAGGCATAGGAGGTGACAGAAATGGGTCGTGTGCGGTGGCAGGACCGAATCGTCATTGCGCCGGATCTTCACCATGGCGATCCGTGTGTCAAGGGAACTCGTATCCCCGTGGCGGTGATTGTAGGTAGCCTGGCTGATGGGATGGTTTGGAATGAAATCCGGCAGGCTTTTCCTCAGTTGACGAATGAGGACATTCAGGCGGCTTTGGCCTATGCCGCCGATGTAGTGCATCGGGACATCCTGGTGCCCTTGCCTGGATAGAGGATAGTGATGCTAGTCAAGGTAGACGAAGACCTGCCCAGAGCAACCGTCCAAATGCTTCGGAACAGCGGATACGAAGCCCTCAGTGTTACAGAACAAGGGATGGGAGGATACAAAGACCCCACCATATGGCAGGCCGTGCAGTCTGAGGAACGGTTCCTGGTGACGGCCGATAAGGGGTTTGCCGACATACGCTTCTATCCGCCGGGGAGCCACTTCGGAGTCCTGTTGCTGCGTCCCGATGAAGATGGCATCCGGCCGGTCATTGAGCTTCTGGAAAGGGTCTTAACGAGCTACGATCTGGAAGCCCTAGCGAGAACAATCACCGTAGTCACATCCCGAGGCATTCGCATTCGACGTGCGGGAACGTGAGTCCCGTTCTACGGTTTCTCTAGATTGATCAAGGCTCAATGACAACTTTCAGTCCCTCGCGCCTCTCTGCAATCGAGAAGGCTTGTCGGTACTCCCCCAGCGGGTAGACATGGGTCACAATCGATCTAACGTCCACCATATCCTCTTGAACCATACGAATCGCTCGGGGGTAAGTGTGCTTCATCCGTCGAGTCATCATGATCGTCAGCCCTTTGCGTCTAGCGGCTGAGGCTGTGAACGTTGTCCGATCCACCGTCGGAATGCCAACCAGGACCACTCGTGCACCGGGCTTGGCTACTGCCATCGCCACCTCCACGGCATCGTTCGTCCCCGCAGCCTCGATAGCCACGTCCACGCCTCTGCCATCAGTGGCGGCAAGGATTGCCGCCGCCTCCGTGCCTTCACCAGCCAGGAATACGTCTGTCGCCCCCAGAGATTGGGCTGCTTCCAGACGGCTCTCCAGCAGATCAGTAGCGAAGACCGTAATTGCTCCCGCGGCCCGGGCAACCTGGATGGACAGCAGCCCGATGGGGCCACAGCCAAACACTCCTACCATCATCCCAGGTTTCAGATGGCCGAGATCAACGGCATGGATGGCAACACCCAACGGCTCTAGCATCGCCCCATCAGCGGTGGAAAGGGAGTCCGGGAGTCCGGGAGAAGGTGCAGAAAGCGGGTCGGCCAGACAACGTACTCTTGCAGTGCACCATCGTATCCACCGGGTCCCGGAAAACGGAGCGAGGTACAGAAGTTTGGGTTCCCCTCGAGGCAGAACTCGCAGTTGCCGCAAGCTATGGCCGGATCAACAGCAACGCGTTCTCCCTCCCGTGCGCCGCTCTTGATGACGCCGGCGAACTCGTGACCGAGCACCATCGGCGCATCCAGAAACTGGCTACCAATACCGCCTTCGACGAGCCAATGCACGTCCGATCCGCATAACCCGACCGAGACCACGCGGACGAGCGATTCCCCAGGGGCTGCCTCCGGCACAGGTTCATCATGCAGCCGCAAATCCCGCCTGTCGTGCAAACGGAGAACTCTCATGGTACACTCCCTCCTTCAACTGATAGCCTGTCACTCCCCGTAGGGTGCCGGGCATTCAAGTGCACAGCGTTACGCGCCCTGGGATCGACCACTCGCTCTCTTCAGTATGGCTACGGCTCGTGGTTTTCGGCATCGTCTCTCGAAAACTGGGCCTTGACTTCCTGCCAGATCTCCTCCATCTCATCGACCGTCATGTCATTCAGTCTCCGGCCCTGCTCGCTGACGTTCTTTTCGACCTCAACAAAACGGCGCTCAAAGCGATGGTTGGCACCCCGCAGGGCACTCTCGGCGTCCAGGTCCAGCCAGCGGGCCAGGTTCACCAGGCTGAAGAGAACGTCCCCCAGCTCGGCCTCACGCTCCTCCGCGCCCTGGGCCTGCTCCAACTCCAGCAACTCCTCTTGGACTTTGTCCTTGACGCCCTGAATGTCATCCCAGTCGAACCCGATGCGAGCGGCGCGATCCTGCATCTCCTGAGACAGGGCCAACGCCGGCAGTAGCTCCGAAACGCCTGCCAGGGAGGAGACGAACTTCTCACCCTTCTCCTCCTTCTTGATCTCCTCCCAGTTCCGTAATACCTCGTCGGCATCATTCACGTGCACCGTGCCGAAAACGTGGGGATGCCGGCGGATCAGCTTGGTGATGACGGAGCTAACAGAATCTATCAGCTTGAACTCTCCCGCTTCAGTGGCGACCTGGGCATGGAGGAATACTTGGAGCAAGAGATCTCCCAGCTCCTCGCACAGGCCCTGGCTATCTTGCGCGTCGAGGGCCTCCAGCACTTCGTAGGCCTCCTCCAGTAGATGCTTGCGCAGGCTCAGGTGGGTCTGCTTCTGATCCCAGGGACAGCCGTCCGGCGCTCTGAGACGGGCTACGATATCCTGGTACGTGAAGAGAGAACCAGGGGATTCGAGAGGAGGGATGTAGAGCGAGGAGAGGTGCTTGATCTCCTCCTGCCTGTCCAACTCATAGAGGGGCATTTCACGCACTACCTGCTGGGGAGTACCCGCGGCGTGCACCAGGGTAACAGGGTGGTCGTCATGATAGAGATTCATCAGTGTCAGTTTGACCTGAGCGGCGATGTCCCGGTCGTAGAGCTGCACCACCAGCGCAGGATGATCGGGGTCCAAGTTGGGATGATGGCGAGCGGCTAGCTCTGTCGCATCGGCGATCTGCAAGCCGTCGAAGGGGTCGATGCCCAGAGCAGTCGTGACAGGCTCCAAGAAGCTCACCCCAGCGACGATCCTGACGGGGATGTCCGCTTCCTCCGCCAGGGCCAGGACACGGTGCACAGAGGCTTCGCCCACTAACGGATGCCCGGGCACGGCGTAGACCACGCCCTCTGGTCGTTGTCCTAATTCCAGCACGCGCCGGGCGATATTCTCGTAGACTTCCTCAAAAGCCTCGGCCTTCTCGTAGAAATGGTCGAAGGAGTGGAGTGCGAGATGAGGGGGTAGTGAGGCGACCGTGGGGTGCCGGCGCGTCCGCAGGTAGATCTCCGTGGCATCACTCAGAACCTGCATGGCCTCCACGGTAAGATGGCCCGCATCACCCGGGCCCAGTCCGACGACGACGATTCCTTGGCTCATGTAGTACCTCCTGGTTATTCTGGAGGTATTATAAGCCGGAATCACGAGTATCACGAATCGCACAAATCGGACGAATTCCACGAATGAATCGGAGTGTTACGAATCACACCAAGCGGACGAATCCCACGAACGGACCAAGGGCAGGAATTGGAAAAACCTGCCTGAAACTGAGAAGTGTCCGCAGGCACTGAATCTCCTCACTCTGAACCAGTCCCTTAGGGGACTTCTCGATTTCAGACGGTGAACTTCATTCACCGCAGAGATCGTGGAGATCACCGAGACAAACAAGCCTCAGCGTTCTCCACGTGCTCTGCGGTGAGATCACCCACGAGGCTGATAGCGGTTCGGGTCCGTGAAGAAATCCACCGCCCGGAAGCCCGCGTGGATTTGGCCGCCGTGCATAGTGCCCGCCGGTATGACGTACGAGTCGCCACGGGTGTAGGTCCTGGTGTCATCCCCGATGGTCAATTCGATGCTGCCATCTACCACGAAGCCCCATTGGTCACAGTGGGAGTGCAGGGGCATGTACACGTCCTCCTCTGCTTCCAGGAACAGGAGCGCCCCCGACTCGCCCCGAAGAAGCCACCCTCGTAGCCCATCAACGGGCAGATCGACTTCCGGCAAGCCTCGCACAAAGGCTGGAAACTCTGGTGGTTGCATTGATGAACCTCCCTCTATGAATAACACCGGTCGATTCTTGGGTCATCTGCCCCCCAAGACTACGGCGGCGGTCAGGAGACCTCTCCGAACAGAGTACGGGTCTATTCGTGCCATTCGTGATCCCGAACTCCAAAACAAAAAGGAAAGAGCCCCCTAGCGTAAAATGGGAGGGATCTACCGCTCATCTGATTCACGCACGCCATGCTGATGCTGAAGTGAGCAAGCACGGATTCACCCCATCAGGACAACCCTGCTGTTGACCGGGGTCACTGGCCATCCGATTAGCCTACGGGAGCTTTCGCCGTTGTCGGTATTGCCGGATTTCCTCAGCCACCCCGTGGACTTCCCGTTCACCCAACCAACGATGACGATCCACCGAGTAGTCTCCCGTTCCGGTCTCAAATTGCTGCAAGAAACGGACCATTCTCACAGGACCCAACTCTCGCGCTAGCACTTCTAGCCCGGTCAGACGAATCTGCTCCAACGTCATGCCTTGGGTTTTCATACCTCCCATACCTCCACTCACTGAGTCCGGGTCACTTTGCTCAACCCGCGCGGGGCCTCGGTGTCGTAGCCCTTGGCGCGCGTCACGTAGTAGCTGAACAATTGCGCGGGCACGATGCTCACCAGGGGACTGAGCCACTCGGGAATCCCTGCCGGCAGAGCCAGAGGCGTATGGGCCAGCGATAGCGCCGGCTGCTCGTCAGAAATCACCAACAATTCGACCTGATGCTTGTTCTTCAAGCGCTCCAGCAGCGCCAGCAGATCGGCAAACACCGCCCCCCCGGGCGTCACTGCCAGCACCGGAAACCCCTGGCCGACAATGGCGATGGGGCCGTGGAGGAAATCGGCTGACGAGTAGGGCTCCGCAACGACGTAGGCCAGCTCCTTCAGTTTCAAAGCCCACTCGAAGGCCGTCGTGTAGTTGTAGCCCCGACCGATCACCACGCATTGCTCCATGTAGCGATAGCGCTCGGCAACTAGCTCAATCGTTTCCTCCAATCCCAGCACTTGCTTTATATATGAAGGCACGCGCTGCAATGCAGCGAATCGCTGCTGGTCGTCGCCCAGCGCCACCGAGAGCAAGGCGACGGCCATCAACTGAGCGCTGTAGGTCTTGGTGGCTGCGACGGCCTTTTCCTCCCCAGCATCAATGTGAAGGGTCATCGCGGCAGCCTCGGCCAGCGGAGAGCCAGGATCATTGGTGATAGCCAGCGTCAAGGCTCCCTGCCGCTTCCCTTCGGCGACGACACTGACGATGTCCGGGGATTGGCCGGATTGGGAGATGCCCAGCACCAGCGCATGGTC
>JAKLPW010000405.1 GCA_022013675.1 Anaerolineae bacterium
CCAGATGCAGTTGTGGATCCAGGTCATGGACAGGCTAATGGAAAAGCACCGCTTCATCGTGCGCAGCCTGGCGGGCCGCTATAAGCCCGACGAGGTGGACCACTGGCTGGTGAAGATAGAACGGGAGATCAGGCACGTGGCGTCACTGCTGCAGGACGCCGAAGTGACCGAGTTCGTGCCGGTGACCATCCCCGAGGAGATGGCCATCTACGAGACCGAGCGCCTGGTGTCCGTCCTGAGGAAGCACCCCCTGGCGGTCAGGAATCTGGTCGTCAACCAGGTTGTCAACCACCCTTCGACAGGCTCAGGGCACGGTGGTCGTGGCACATCCCCTTCAGGGGACTGCCCGACCTGCCGCCAGAGAGGCGAGGATCAGGCCGGGGCGCTGGCTCAGATCAGAGAACGGTTCGCCGACCTTCAGCTTCTGGTCGTGTCGCAGCTTTCCCACCCGGCGCAAGGGATGGAGGCGTTGACCGAGTTTGGTCAGATGCTGGCAGGGGAGGGGGCGACAGAAGCAGACAAGGAGACAAGGAGAGAGGGGGACAAGGGGACTTTTTCCCCTCTCAGTGGCTTTGGTTCGGTTGTGCTGACCAGAGCCCGGGCGTGGTGGAGCTCTCTGCGAGTGTGGTTGGACTCTCTATGGACGCCAAAGAGCAGAGGAGCGGAGGGGCAGGGGAGCGGAGGAGAATTCTCCTCTGCACCTCTGCACCCCAGCACCCCTGCACAGAACGCTCCCCTGCCTCTCTGCTTCCTGTCTCCCCCTTCGGCCCGCTTCATC
Source organism: Anaerolineae bacterium (assembly GCA_022013675.1). Lineage (GTDB taxonomy): Bacteria > Chloroflexota > Anaerolineae > JAKLPW01 > JAKLPW01 > JAKLPW01. Next base: position 779 of record JAKLPW010000405.1, read on the forward strand.
TTGATTGGCGGCAAGGGGGGCGTGGGCAAAACCACCGCCGCCGCGGCCACGGCGCTCTATCTGGCCCGCCGGCGTCCTGACCAGAGGATCCTGGTCTTCTCCACCGACCCGGCCCACTCGGTGGCCGACAGCTTAGGCCAGCCGGTAGGGGCGCAAGTCACCCCCATCGAACCTTACGATAACCTGTACGCCTACGAGATAGATGCCGTCCAGTTGTGGGAGGATTTCAAGAAAGAGTTGGGAAGGGATCAGGAGCAGAGTTTCCGAGATGAGGTGGCCAGCCAGATGCTGGACCTCATCCCGCCAGGGCTGGACGAGCTGATGGCCCTGCTGGAGATCGTGGAGTTGGCGGAGGCGGAAGAATTCGACGTCTTCATCCTGGACACCGCGCCCACTGGCCACCTGATCCGCTTCCTGGAGATGCCTGAACTGGCCCAGAACTGGCTCAAGGCCGCGGCCAGGATGTTGCTGAAATACAAGAGCACGATGCGGCTGGGAAAGCTGGCCGAGTTGGTGGTAAAATACTCGCGGCAGGTGCGGGCGCTTCGTCAGCAACTGGTGGACAGCGCCCAGACCGAGTTCATCGCTGTCACCATCCCCGAGGCGATGGCCGTGGCCGAGAGCGAGCGGCTACTGCATTGTTTGAACGGGCTGGACATTGCTTGCCGGCAAATGTTGATCAATAAGGTCACCCAGACCTGGGCATCCACAAGGGGATGCCCCTGTGCCGCCAGACGCCAGGAAGAGCAAAAGATCATCCGGCAGTTGATGGCTGAACACTCAGACCTGCACCTGGCTCAGGTACCTCATCTCCCGCACCCCGTCAGAGGCATTGAGGGGCTGAGTGAGTTTGAGGAGATGCTGTACCGAAGTTAGCGGATGGCAGATGGCAGATAGCAGATAGCATATAGCATATGGCAGATGACAGGAGATCAGCCATAGGCTATCAGCCATCGGCTATCAGCTATCAGCCATAAGCCAAAAGCAAAATGTAAAGGAGAACAAAATGGCACAACAGGAAACAACCAAAGAAACGGTCCTGGAGCAGATCGAGGCCGCTCGCAGAAAGGGGCTGCTGAGGCTTTGCCACGAGGCAGAACAGAAAGAGCACTACAACGAAGCCATTGACAGCTACAGGCAGATCATTGACCAGTATCATGGTACGCCAGAGGAAGAGGAGGCCAGGGCGAAGATGCTGGACCTGGCCTATCTCTTCGAGAGCAAGGGGGAAGCCTACCGGGCGAAGCACCTCTACTGGCTCCTGGAGCAGCTCTACACGCCTCAGAGGTACAAGGACGTTAAGGAGGCGCGGCGGGCGCGGGTCGAGGAGATACTGGAGAAGATCCACGCCGAGGAACGGGCCGAGGAGGAGCGCCGGGCCAGGCTGGAAGAGGCCGAAGCGTAGATAGCGTACGTATGGCATATGGCAGATAGCGTATAGCGTATGGCGGGCCATCAGCCATACGCTATCAGCCATAAGCCATCAGTTATCAGCTATCTACTATCGGCGGAAGGAGCTGGAATTGGCCAAACAATACATGGAACCGACCAGGGAGCGGACCGGTACCCTGGTGGACGTGATAGATGCCATCCTGGACAAGGGATTGGTGATCAACGCCGACATTACCGTCTCCGTGGTCGGCGTGGAGCTACTGGGCATCAAGATTCGGGCTGCCCTGGCCTCCTTCGAGACGGCGGCCAGATACGGCCTGGAGTTCCCCTCCGGGACGAACATCGAAACGGCGGCCTGGAAGGAAGCCCAGATCGGAAAGGAGACCTGTCCTCAGTGCGGCAAGCGGGTGCCGGCCAAAGAGCTGCTCAACGTGAACTGCCCCTGGTGCGGCTGGGTGAGCGCCCGCGCCGAGGCCCCGGCTGCAGAGGCCGTCTAATGGAGGACGAACATGCTGTTCATGGAACCCTTCTGGATCTTGATGGATAAGATCGCGGAGGCGGCGAAAGAAGAAGATGAGTTGAGGCAGGACCCCAGGTATGTGCGCTGCCTCAACTGCCGTGGCTTCGTGCTGAAAAGCGAAGTCAGAAGAAGGGGGCATTGCTACCTCTGCGGCTGGACGCCTGGAGAAAAAACCGAGCCGGAGCCGAGGGTTCTGAAGGTGAAATGCCCTCAGTGCGGCCGCACAGTGCTGAAGAGCGAACTGATCAAGAGGGGCTGTTATCTCTGTGGTTGGAAGTGAGACCAGGGAGTCGGGATGGCGAGCGAAGAAGAGCGAAACGATGAGCGCCTGAGGCGCGCCCCCCAGCCGGGGGAGGTGGTGGCGGTGCGCTGCGGCTTCTGCGGCGGGCGGGGCATCTACCCCTTCGGCCACCCACCTTCGGGAGCCAACTGCGGTGTGTGCAACGGCCGGGGATGGGTGTACATCAGAGCACCGTATGCCCCATGCCCGGCCTGCCGGGGGACTGGGCGCATTCTCGGACAGTGGATGACCTGCCGGCCCTGCCGTGGCAAGGGAGTAGTGCCCGTGCGGGAATCAGTGCACGAGGAAGGTGGCTGAGGGAGAAACGATGAGAGCCGAATTCCGGGATACCTGGATCAACCCCCTTCCAGAGGCGGCAGAGGGGGAGATGGCGGACCTCCCTTGCGGCTTTTGCCGCGGGCAGGGGCTTCTTCCCCGGGGCACCAAGTGCCCGGTTTGCTGGGGAAAGGGCCAGGTACCCGCAAGAGCGCCCTACCAGAAGTGCGACCGCTGTGGCGGCGGCGGGGGCGTACCTGGAACGGCGCTGACCTGCAGCAAATGCGGGGGCAAGGGCTGGATCACTGCTCACCACCCAGCCAATGCCTGCCCTCGCTGTGGAGGACGCGGCTTCGAGCCGGAGGACGAACACACGCTCAGGGAGGCCTCCCTGGGGCTGACCATCAGGGAGCGGCGCAAGGCTGGCCTCCCGCCCCGAAGCCTCAGAACGTCCCGCATCCCTTGCCGGCTGTGCCAGGGCAGCGGGGTGGTGGACTGGCTGGATAGGCCGCCAGCGACGACGGGGCGGGGTGGGCAGACGACAGGAGGAGCGCCCGGCGCGGGGGATTCAGAAAAGCTAAGGCGTCCCACCCTTTCGTTGGCGGACCGGGTGCTGGCCTATGTCATGGGCTCCCCCGGAGTAGCGTCCAGGGAAGTGGCCATCATCTTTGATCTGTCGCCGGCGGAAGCCGATGAGGTGCTGCAAGGTCTGGCAGAAAGAGGCAAGCTTTCTCAAGAGAAAGGGCAATACTACCCGCCTCTGTCCAGTCGGACCGACGATACCTCTGCTGCGGCCGGTCTTCCGACCGAGCCACCACTGGACCGACGATAAAAAATCTTAAGAAAGGAGCGAAGCAAATGCCAGTTAGCAACCGTGAATTGCAGGCCTTAGAAATCATCCAGCGCTACAGAGGGCAAACCGGCTACAGCACGGTGGCCCAGGCGATGCACCTGAGCACCGAGTACGCCAAGACCATCTGCCAGAGCCTGGGCCAGGCCGACTACATTGACATGGCCAGCTCGGGACTGTGCAAGATTACGGCCAAGGGCATAGAGGAGCTGTTGAACCGGGGGAGCATCACGCTGGAAGACCCTTCGGGCTTGAGCCCCTCAGGGCGAAGCCTGGCGTCAGCAGATGACGAAGCCGGGGTGCCTCAGGAGGCCGGGGGATCTCAGGCTCCCTGGGGCTGGCCGGACGCCCCTCGCCAGGAGCCACCTCGGCCCGCCGCTACTCCGCCGGGGAATATGGTGGACGTGAAGTGCGCCTATTGCTATGGGCGCGGCGTGGACCCCTTCGGCTGTCCGAGCCCCAGTTCGAAATGCGCCGTCTGCGGGGGCAAGGGGTACAACCGCGTCGTCGCCCCCTATGCCACCTGCACCGCCTGCAACGGAACGGGCAAGCTGCTGGGCCGCCGCATGACCTGCACCACCTGCAAAGGCAAAGGGGTGATGTCGGTCAGGCCGGGGGCCGGGACAGGGCATCGGTTTGGGACCTCGGTAGGGGCGGCCGCCTCCACCGCGCCGGGCGCCATTCAGCGGGGACAGGTGGCTCCGCTCTCGCTGCCCCGCTCGCAACAACCAGCCTCCGTGGCGGATCAGATAGCGACCCACATCACCAGCTTCCCCGGCGTGAAGGCCGCCCACGTGGAGACTCTCTTTGGCCTGTCGAAAGGGGACGCCAAGAAGACGCTGCAAGAGCTGGTACAAGCGCGCAAGATCCGCCTGGAGGATGACGGGCTCTATTATCCGGCGTGAATCTGCAGAAAGGAAAGGTTGAGGAATTGTGTATTGGCTACTCATAGCGGCTGTACCCACCTTGATCCTGCTTGCCCTCATGTCCTGGCTCCTCGTCCTGGTGGCTGAAGAGGCGTACCTGGGAGACCGGGCAGTGGCATTTCTCTACGACCGGGCGGCTGGGGTCTACGATACTGTGAAGGCGCGGTCCGCTCGCCACGACAGTCGGCGGGTGGCCCTGCCCCTGGCAAGGGCACTCTCAGGTGTCCCTCGGCCCCTCATCCTGGATGTAGCCACGGGCACAGGACGGTTACCGTTGTTGATGGCCAGCCAGCGTGGTTTTGCTGGCCGCATCATTGGCCTGGATCTTTCAGCTAACATGCTGGCCGAAGCCCGCAGGAAGACTGAAGGGCTTCCCGACGCCATCAGCCTGCTGCGCGAGGACGCTTTGACCTTGTCTTTCGGCGACAATACCTTCGATGCCGTGACCTGCCTGGAGGGCCTGGAGCTCTTTTCCCGGCCAGAGGCGGCTTTGCGAGAGATGGCCAGGGTGCTGCGGTCGGGTGGAGTCCTGCTCATCAGCAATCGGGTGGGGCCGGAGACGATCCTGTTGCCCGGGCGAACCTACCGTGAAGGTCAGATAAGGACGATCCTGCGGGGGCTGTCTTTCACCTCGGTACAGGTAAAGAGATGGCAGCAGCATTACGATTTGGTCTGGGCGACGAATACAGGAGAATAGGATGGAAGCACAAAGCCTGCTAATGACGCCGACAAGAGAAAAGCATGCCACCCTGGTGGACCTGCTCGACCGGGTGCTGGAAAAGGGGCTGGTGATTCAGGCCGACATCATCATCTCCGTGGCCGGCATCCCCCTGATCGGGGTCAACCTGCGGGCGGCCCTGGCCGGCATGGAGACCATGCTCAAGTACGGCCTGATGCGGGAGTGGGATGCACGCACCCGCCAGTGGGAGCGGGAGCACATCCGAAAGAGGGAGCCGGCCCTGCTGCCCGAAGAGGAGATCCTGCTGCGCATGTACGGGGCTCACTGGTACAGCAAGGGCATTTATCGCGCTTGGCGGCCAGGGCAGCTCTATCTGACCGACAAGCGGCTCTTCCTCTTCCGCCCCGAGCCGGGCGAGATGCTGTTCGAGACCCGCTTCGAAAGCATAAAGGGGCTGGCGGTCAAAAGAGAGACCCACTTCACCGGCGTGGAGAGGGACATGATTTACCTGGTGCGCAACCCGGACCGGTTGGCCTACCTCCACGCCGAGAGGCCGGGGGAACTGGTGGCGGCCATCGAGGAGAGGATGCAGGCGCAGGGACTTCCCCTGGACAGGGACCCCCTCATCCCCCCCCTCGATCCGGAGGTGGATCGGCTCCTGGGCCAAGAGGAGATTGCCGCCGACGGGAAGATGTGGCACCGGGTACCCTCCTCCGGCATCCTGGGGGAAACCTGGAGGCCGGGCTGGCTGTACCTGACTAGCGAGCGTTTCTTCTGGTGGTGCACCGAGGAGCGCAAGGTCCTGTTCGATATCCCCCTCACGGAGATAACGGAGGCCAGGATAGAGACCATGGACCTGGGGGGGCTGATCAAGGAGCGGCTCATCCTCTGTCTCTCGTATCGAAACTCGCACGGCGAGCAAACCGCTCTCTTCGCTGGCGATAACCTGGCCGAATGGCAGGCGGCCCTGAGCCGCTTTGTCGAAGAGATGGAGACCTGTCCCCAGTGCGGCCGCCCTGCCCCGCTCAGACAGTTGCTGGAGGAAGGTTGCCCCGCCTGCGGATGGATCAGCCCCCGGCTGAAGAGGACGGCCCCGCTCCCCTCTCCCACCTCCCCCCCAGAGTTGGGGGGGGGACCGAGGGGGGTCTCCCACCTTCCCCCCAGAGTTGGGGGGGACCGAGGGGGGGCGGAGAGGGGCCGGGGTGAGGGCTGATCATGGCTGGCATCATTGACCTGGACGAGAACAACTTCAAGCACGGCATCCTGGGGCTGGTCATCGCCCTGGTGGAGATCATCAGGGACGCCCTGCGCCTGCAGGCCTTCAAGCGCATGGACGGGGGGAGCCTGACCGAGGATGAGATCGAGAGACTGGGGGAAGCCTTGCTGGACCTGGACACAGCCCTGGATCAGATCAAGCAGGAACACGGCATAACCGACACCGTTCAGAACGTAAGGGATGGCCTGGACGACGTCGTTGATGAGGTGCTGGACAAAATGCTGAACCCCGACCGGTGGGCGGAAGAGTACGACAAGCAGGTGATGAGGTGATAATGGGCCGAACGTCTGAACTTTCGCTGGGCGAAGATGAGCGAATCATCTTATACCAACAGGGCGCCTATCTCTCAAGGCGTTCCTGGAAACTCGGACACCTCTACCTCACCAATAAAAGGCTGCTTTTTCGCCAGGTGAAAAGGCTGATACTTGATGTCCCGCTTGAGAACATCACCGCCGTGGGTTTCCACAAAAAGCCCTTCATCCTGGCCACCAAAACCTGCATGCTCCTCTCCTACCACAACGGTTCCGGAGGCCAGCGGCGGGAGGCCACCATCATCACTGCCCACCTGGATTCCTGGTGCGCAAAGATCGCCGAACTCCTTTCGGAAAGGGGGATGGAGCTAGAGGTGCGGGGCGTGCTGACGGAGGACGACATTGCTCAGGCACGCCGGGATCGTGTGCGCGAGATATTAGACGAGATCCATGCTGGAGAGAGGAGAGTCCCCACTCGGTCCCGCCTCGACCGTGCTCAGGAGCACGAGGATGTGGAAAAGAGAAGGGATATCGCTCAACCGCACCGAGACCATATCAATCTTAGACAGCTATTGGCTGAAATCGAGGCCGAGGAAGGGGCCGAGGCTGGGGGTGGCGAAGTAAGGAAGGGAGACCTTGCCCAGGCGCGCCGGGATCGTGCCCAGGGAAAGATACCCCTGGGTGAAGGGGAAGAGATAATCAAGACGCTGCGGCTTGACCGCGCACGGGATGAGGTATTAGCGAGCATCCGTGGCGAAGCCTCGATCCGCGATCTTGAGGGCGCTACGCCCCGGTGGGTGAGCGATATCGCTCAGGCGCGCCGGGATCGTGTGAAAGAGATAGTGGCCGAGGCCCACGGCGAATTCCCCGAGAGGATCGAGGAAGAACACATAGCCGAGGTCGCTCAGGCTCTGGACCCGGCCAGCAGGGAGATGATCTGGTATCTCCGGGAGAACAGGCACGCCAAAATCGAGGAGTTGCGGCAGTTGCTGGGCGAATCCTGCCACATGAGTGTGTTGACCCGCATCAACGAGGTGATAAATCCAACTGCCCGCAAGATGCTGGGCGTGCCGCTGCTGGTCTTCGAGTCCCGGCGAGCCGACCCCTGGACAGGCGAGGTGGTGCCCTTCAGTTGGTGGCTGTGCCGCGAGGCGGAGCGCCGGCCCAGGATCGCACCGCCGGCCGATGTCTTCGACGAAGGTGAACAGGTGGTGGTCGTCATGGAACTGGCTGGGGTCGAGGAAAAGGACATCCAGGTGCGGGCCGAGGGGGAGTGGCTCATCGTGACCGCCGGCGACCGGCCGCCCTGGGAGATCGCCCTGCCGGCCACGGTGGACGGAAAGCGGATCACCACCCATTATCACAACAACGTGCTGCAGGTCAGGTTGGAAAAGAGGACTTCATCATGACACAGGATGCCAGGTACGTCTACGCGGTGATTCCCCGCATTGATAAAAAAGACTTCGGGCCCATCGGCATCGGGGGCAACAGGGTCTACACCATACCCTATCAGGACATCTGCGCCGTGGTGCACGACTGCCCGCCCGAGCCATATCAAGGCGATGAGGAAGCGGTGAAAGCCATGGTGGCCACCCACGGCGACGTGGTTGATGCTGCCTGGGAGGCGGCCGGCTCGGTGCTGCCCATGAGCTTCGACGTGATCATCAGGCCCGATGAGGAGAAGAGCGCCGACGACAACGTCCGCAAGTGGCTGGAGGATGAGTACACGACGTTTAAGATGAGGGTGGATGAGTTCAGGGACAAGGTCGAGCTGGGCGTGCAGATCCTCTGGGACCCGGCGGCCATCACGCGGCGGGTCGCCGAGGAGAACAAGGAGGTCAGGAAACTGGTCACCGAGATGGCCGCCAAATCCAGGGGCCTGGCCTACTTCTACCAGCACAAGATCGCCGAGGCAGTGAAGAAGGAGATGGAGGCCAAAGCCGACCAGGATTACCGGCGCTACTACGAGCGGCTGCGGGGATACGCCGAGGATACGCAGGTGAACAAGATCAAGAAGCACCCGGATAAGCAGATGATCATGAACCTGTCCCTGCTGGTGAAAAGGGACCGGGTGGAGGCCCTCGGGGAAGCGCTGGGGGAGATCAGGGAGGAAGAGGGCGTGGAGGTTCGCTTCACCGGCCCCTGGCCGCCCTACACCTTCGCGGCCAAGATCGTGGCCACCGGAGGGGAAGCCGAGCGGTGTCTTGAGCCTGTCGAAGGGAAGCAGGGATAGAGGTCATGGCCGTGGAAAAGATGCCCGCCTCGTACAGCCTGGTAGAAGTCCTGGGTCGCGTCCTGGACCGCGGGATCGTTATCGAGCGCCGGGAGGTGTTATTAGCCTTGTTTTACATTGAGGGGCTGGTCCTGGAGGAGAGAGCGGCGATTATTTCTGTTGACACCTATCTTAAGTATGCGGAAGCAGTGGGCCTGCTCCCGCTGGAGGAGACCCGCCACGTGACGGAATACGCTTCACGCGACCGACCGCGGGCTGAAATTCCCTGAGTAGTCGCGTGGTCAAGTAGTCACGTGGTCTGATAGTCTGACTACCAGACTACGAGACTACCAGACTATGAGACTATGAGACTACCAGACTAATAGAATAGAGGTGAGAGGATGGCCAATCATCGTGACTGGTTTGAGGCCCCTTCGGGGGAGCCGGGGGAGATGGTGGAGGTCAAATGTGCCTACTGCTACGGGACGGGCAAGGACCCCTTCGGGGTGCCCGGCCCCGAGTCCAACTGCTCTGTCTGCGGCGGCAAGGGGTACAACCGCGTGGTGGCCCCCTATGTGCGTTGCGCGGCCTGCGGGGGCACGGGCAAGGTGCGCGGCCGGCGGCTGACGTGCAGCGCCTGTAAGGGCCGGGGGGTGATGACGGTCAGGGGGCCCACGGTGACCTGCCCCCGATGCCAAGGGACGGGCCGCCAGCCGGGCACCGAATACGACCTGGCCTGCACCCTCTGCGGCGGGCGGGGAGTGGTGGACCGGCCGCGGCAGCCCGCGCCCCGGCCAGCCGCCCCGACCACGCGGCCTGCTCCAGCGGTGCCACCATCGCCACCGTTGCCACCATCGCCGCCCCCCGCTGCCCGGCCTGTGCCTCGCCCCGCTACTCCCCCGCCGCCGGTCTCTGTGGCTGATCAGATCGCGACCCACATCACCAACTTCCCCGGCGTGCGGCCAATGGACGTCCAGGTCTTCTTCGGCCTCTCATCCAGTGAAACGGAGCAGACCTTGCAGGACCTGGTGCAGATGCACCGCATCCGCCAAAAGGAAGATGGCCTTTACTACTCGGCGTGAGGTAATTACCTTACTTGTTGAGGTAATTACAACTGGAGTTCAGGTAGCTAAGAGGAAGACATAACGATGGCAATCATCCTGTCCAAACAGGTGAAGGAGGAGATCGTGGCCCTGCTGGTAGAGGAGGGGAACCCTTTCTACAACCTCCGGGATGGTGAGTACCACACCGACGGAAAGCTGGTCTGGTGGCGGGATGCTCAAGGGCGGGATCATCCCCCGGGCGACCAGGTGAGCGCTCCGGATGAGGCGGTGCCTATCAGCGCCGCCATCCCATCCTGGATTGAGCTGAGTTGGCCCAACGATGAGGCGGCTACAGCCAAAGAACAGGCAGTCTTGCTTCAGGCTGAGATATATGACGAGATTGGGGCTTTCTGAGAAAGAGTGTACGATGAAAGGAGACGAGCGGATGTTGAAACTCAGACAAATGCAGACCATTGCCCACGCGGCGGCCGCTTGCGGCCGACCGGATCTGGTGGAGCAGGTGGAACGGCTGCGCGCCGCGCAGGCGGCCCGCAACCGGGAGTACATGCGCGAGCTCATGTTCCAGATCGAAGCCGACCGCCTGGCCCGCCACGCTGAGATCCGTGGCCTCATCGCTCAGTTCAAAGAGGAACACGAAATTCGCAGCACTGAGCTTCGTGAACTCAAGGCCGAGGTCAGAAGCCAGTTGGACGACTACGCCACCCAGAACAGGGAGGGCCGGGTGGAGTGGCAAAAGCATCTGGCAGCCGTCGAGCGACTGAGGAGGGAGAGCGCACCTTTAGTTCAGGAGGATCAAAATGACCACACAAGCTGATATATCTACATGTGCCCCTGTTGTGGCGGGGACGGCGGTGTGGGAGGCAGTGCCTGGCTCACCTGTTCGCGTTGCGGGGGAAAAGGATTGAGGGCCGATCCGGATGGCTGAAGAGCAGTGGGTGGCCATCTCCGAGGAGTTGCGCCTCTACGGCACGCCTGAGGCGCAGGCCCTCTTCGACGACTGGGCCAGACGGATGGAGCAGGCGGTGCTGGCCTGCGTGCGGGAGCAGGGCCTGACCAAGCCCCAGGAGATCGCCGCTCATTTGAAGATCTCATCGGACAGCGTCCTCTTCCTCCTGGACCGGTTGACAAGGGGAGAACATGGCTCACGAGCAGACCGGCATTAGCTGCCCCAGGTTTTCGGCTCAAGAGAGGATCTGCGTCAGCCTGACCGAGCGGCTCAATGTCGCCCGAACCGCGGCTGAAAAGGCGGCCAGGGCCGAGGAACTGATCGAGGCTGTGCAAGAGCTCCTGGACTGCAAGGAGTACGAGGAGGAGAGCCTGGACTGTCAGTATTGCCGCAACGTCTCCCTGTTGCGCAAGAAGACCGCTGAGCTGGTGCGCAAAGTGAGCGCCATCGCCCGGTAATCGAGTTATTCAAGGAGGTGATTGCTGATGCAAGAAAAGCCGCTCAAGGAAATGGCTTCTGTGCTGATGGCTCAGATCGAGTCGCTTATCAAGATGGCTGAGCTGGTTGAGCCGAGGGCGTTCCTCGAGCTCGCGGGGTTTGAGGAGAAAACGGCGCCAGTGAAGGAGAAGTATGCGAGTGCTTGCTCCGAGGTGGAGGGGCAGTTGCGCACAGTGCTCGAGGAGCTTCAGAAGGCGGAGACTCGAAGCTCCGACCTCGAGGCCAAAGTAACTCAGGCTATAGAGCGTGTCGAAGAATTGAAGAAGCCATACCTCTGACCCTACTTCTGCGCAACATTTCTATTTCGCCACGCTCCCCAAAAAAGGCGACCCCGCCTCAGGCGGGGTCGCCTTTGCTCGAGTGTGGTGACCGCCGGGGTGGATACCTTCCCCTGATCTGCGAATATTTTACACAGGTTACCCCTCAAGGCGCCTCTGGCATCCCGGTCGCCTCTCGCAGGGCAGCGCGGAAATGGTGCATGGCGATCTGGAAGCGATTGTAGTCTGGCTGCTGCCCTTCATTCTGCTCCAGGAACTCGCGGATGGCCAGCATCGAGGCTTGGCGGCAGATGGTCTCGATATCGGCCCCCATCAGTCCTTCGCTCTGATCGGCCAGGGCTTCCAGGTCCACAGCCTGCCCTGCCTGCGCCAGTGCCGCAGGCACAGGTGAGCCAGCCGAAGGGTCGCGGGCCAGGGGTTTGCCCCGGGTGTGGACCTGAAAGATGGCCAGGCGGCCGGCGCGGTCGGGGACGGGCAGCTCCAGCACCACGTCGAAGCGGCCGGCCCTGAGCAGCGCCGGGTCAATGATGTCCGGACGGTTAGTCGCCCCCAGCACCACCACCCCTTTCAGGTCTTCGATGCCATCCATCTCGGTCAGGAACTGGCTGACCACCCGCTCGCTGACGTGGGTGCTGTCGCCGGAGCCCCGCAGTGGAGCCAGGGAGTCCAGCTCATCGAAGAAGACGATGCAGGGACTGGCCTGGCGGGCCTTCTTGAAGACCTCGCGGACCCCCTTCTCACTCTCACCCACGTACTTGGACATCAGGGCCGGCCCCTTGACGGAGATGAAGTTGGTCTCGCTTTCCGAGGCCACCGCTTTGGCCAGCAACGTCTTGCCGCAGCCTGGCGGGCCGGTCAAGAGGATGCCCTTCGGTGGCGTGGTCCTGGCTTGCTTAAACAGTTCGCCATATTTTAGCGGCCATTCAATCGTCTCCCGGAGAATGCGCTTGACGTCCTCCAGCCCGCCCACGTCGTCCCACTTGACGTCGGGCACCTCGGTAAAGACCTCGCGGATGGCGGACGGCTCGATCTCGGCCAGGGCGGTCAGGAAGGCATCCTGGGTCACCTCCAGCTCGAGGAGCTGTTCGTAGGGGATGCTGGCCTTGGCGAAGTCTATATCGGGCATGATCTTGCGCAGGGTGATCATGGCCGCCTCCCGGCAGAGCGCCTCCAGATCTGCTCCCACGAAGCCGTGGGTGATCTGGGCCAGCCTCTCCAGGTCCACAGCCTGCCCTGAGCCTGTCGAAGGGTCCTCGGCCAGGGGCATGCCCCGGGTGTGGATCTGCAGGATCTCCAGGCGGCCGTTCTTGTCGGGGATGCTGATGACGATCTCGCGATCGAAGCGGCCAGGGCGGCGCAGGGCCGGGTCAAGGACGTTGGGGATATTCGTCGCTCCGATGACTATGATCTGCCCTCGCTCTTTCAGCCCATCCATCAGGGTCAACAACTGGGACACCACCCGCTTCTCCACTTCGCCCTGTACTTCCTGCCGCTTGGGGGCGATGGCGTCAATCTCGTCCAGGAAGATGATGGCCGGGGCATGGCGAGCGGCCTCTTCGAAGATGGCCCTTAGATGAGCCTCACTCTCGCCATAATATTTGTGAATCACCTCCGGCCCGCTGATGTGGGTGAAGTAGGCTGCAGTCTCGTTGGCCACGGCGCGGGCGATGAGGGTCTTGCCGCAGCCCGGCGGCCCGTGCAGCAGCACCCCCTTGGGAGCGTCAATGCCCAACCGGTCGAAGACCTCGGGGTACTTCAGCGGCAGCTCGATCATCTCCCGAATGCGTTGGACCTCCCGTTTCAGGCCGCCGATGTCTTCGTAGGTGACCTGCGGGGCGCGGCCCTCCAGCGCTCCCTCCCCCTTGATGCGTATTGCCGTGGTCCGCCCGACGATGACCACGCCGGCTGGCGCGCAGTCGCCCACGGTGAAGTCCACGGCCCGGGTGCCGAAGAGGTTAACCCGCACCCGGTCGCCCGGGGTCAGCACCAGCCCCTCCAGCAGCCGGCCCACGTAACGGCTGTCGGAGCCGCTGGGCAGCGCCCGGGTCGTGGTGAGCGGTTCCAGGGTGACCGAGCGGGCCGTCTGGCAGTCTGCCTTGCGCAAACTGACCTTCTCCCCCAGGCCCACCTGGGCGTTCTGGCGGATGATGCCGTCCATCTGTACGATCTCCTTACCCCGGTCGGCGTGGTAAGCAGGCATCAGCTTGGCCGCCGTGGCCCGCCCGCCGCGGATCTCGACGATGTCGCTGAGGGTGGCCCCCAGCCGCTCGATGTCCCGGGGATCGAGGCGGGCGATCCCCCGTCCGACGTCCTTAGTCTGGGCCTCGGCCACGCGCAGGGTGATCGTTTTCACCTCAGTGCTGTTGTTACTCAAAGCCACATGAACTCCTTTTTTACGTTTCAGGCTTACTCGATGGCCGCTGCCAGATACGCGGCCAACTCCTTCGTCCGAGCCTGTTTCTGCCGCAGGAAAAAGCTCTTCTGGTACTCGGCAACCTTCTCCCTGGCTTTGACCTTCTCGACTACGATGTCTTTGTCCAGCCTGGGGATGATGCTGTGAAAGGCACCGATGAACAGGATGCCGTCTTGCTCCAGGGTACTGTTGATAGTATGGGCGATGTAGCGATCCCTTTCCTCAAGAAGCTTCCCTTTCATTCGCTCGTACTTCAGAACGGCCCAGGACTTCCCGGCCAGCGTCCGAGCATTGGCGATCTCCTTGATGCCTTGCACTTCCTTAAGAACAATGGAGGCGTCTTCCGTCTTGACTATTCTCGCTCCCCGTTCCACCAGCCTCTTGACCAGTTGGTAGTTGAGGCTACCCCTGCTGGCGGCCTCCTCCACAATGCGCATGCCCAGCGCGCCGTCGGCAGCCAGGCCATCCTGGTAGATCTGGTAGCCGCTGACGTCCAGGGCATCGAAGTACCGGCCAATGGCCTCCCAGAAGTGAGCCACCGTCCGCTTATGCTCATTCCACGTCTCCTCGCCACTCATCGCCCGGGCTCTCTCCTCCACTTGCGAAGCCACGCTGCCCAGATCCGCGCTGGTGTGGATGATAGGGACGTAGAGTAGCCTCCTCCCCTCGACAGGCCCTTCGATCCTTCGACTACGCTCAGGACAGGCAGGCTCAGAACGTGGGTCAGGATACTGTATCACATACCCTCGGCGTTGCTGGTCTTGCGCAGCCTGATCTCCAGGACGCCGTTCTTGTAGGTGGACTCCATCGTGCTCTCCTCGACCGGGCAGGGGAGCTGCAATTCCTTGGCGTACCTCCTGCCCTTGGTCGTTGTGGAGAGTTTGAGGAGGCCGTCATGGACCCCGACCTGAATGTCCTTCTCCTCCACGCCAGGCAGCTCGGCGATGGCCAGCAGCATATCATCCTCATCGAAGACGTCCACCAGGGGCTCCTGCACCTCGTCAACGACCGGCCCCCTCTCAGTGCGGCGGATGTTGCCGAAGGGCTGCACCCTGGGGATGCCGCCGATCCCTCTGCGCACCGAGACGCCATAGACGCCCCTCGGTATCCCGCCGACCCTGGTCTGGCTGGCGCGCCGCAACTCGGCCAGTTTCTCCTCATCGAGCTCGGACAAATCCACCTTGTCTGCCAGGTCGGTTGCTAGCTTGATCAAGTCACCCAGCCCCTTGAACATCTCGCCCAGCCCTAGAGCCTGCCCTAAGCCCTGTCCTGAGCCCTGTCGAAGGGCTGCCGAAGGGTCAATGCTGATTCCTTCACCTCTTTCGCGTTCCTTTTTCTCTTCTGTTGACATGCTTCGCCCTCTTTTCTAGCTCGCCTTGTGCAGCCGAACCTCGAGTACCCCGTTGCGATAGCTGGTTTCCATCGTGGCCGGATCAACCAGCGAGGGCAGCAGGAGCTCTTTGACGTACTTTCTGTCTCCCGTTGTTGACAGGGACAGAATGTCGTCCTGCACCTCGATCTGGATGTTGTCCTTGTCCACCCCGGGCAATTCGGCCACGACCAGGATCAATTCGCCTTCGTCGAAGACATCCACCAGTGGCTCCCACTCCTCGGCCACCACCGGCCCCTCATTGGTGGCGCGGATGTTGCCGAAGTGCTCGACGGTGGGCGTGCCGCCCAGACCCATGCGCACGTTGAAACCGTAGACCCCTCGCGCTTGATCGAGGCCCTTGACTTTGAACTCGCCATGGCGGCTGACCTCGGATTCCCCTTCCTCGACCATGTCCGAGAGCAGGTCAATAAAGTTGCCGATTCCCTTGAACACCCCCCCCAGGCCGAAATCAACTCGGATCCCTTCTTCTCTTTCTGTCTTCCGTTTAGCCATGATATCTCCTCTCTCACACTGATAGTTGATGCTTGATAGCTTATGGCTTATAGCCTATGGCCTGTGGCTGATTGCCATAAGCTATCTGCTATCCGCCATCTGCCATTTGCCATTTGCCATTTGCCATACGCCAATAGGTGGGTCTTGCTGGCCGACATCGAGCTGCCGGCCAGCAAGAGGGGGGTGGTGGTCGCCAGGGTGGACACCTTCCTCATTTCGTCCCTTTCGCGTTCCCTGTACGCGGCGGCCATCGGCTTGACCCCACCATCCGCACTTCTTTCGTTATCTCAGGACTTCCACGTGCCGCAGGTAGGCCTCTACAGTCGAGAGCGTTGTGCCTCCCTCTACCGTGGCCACTGATCGCCACCAGCGCTCCCGCGCCGCCTCGTACTCATTGGGGTCCGCTTGCCAGGCGGCGAACAGTTCGTAGATCCACTGCAGTCCCTCTCGAGCTGCGGTCCAATCGTCGTCAATGGAGAGGGCGGCGATCTGGCCGGCAACTGGCCGTTGCCCGGCACCATAGGCAGCCAGGGCCGCGTCCCGCTCGAACTCGCTGCCGTGACCACCGCTGACCCCGGTCACCAGGTAGCCCAGCGCGTCGCCGAAGGCGATGGCCAACTGACCCTTCAGTCCCAGCCGGTAGCCGGCGTTGATAGCCAGGAAGGTGATCAGACGCAGCAGGGCGGCGTTGTTCTGGATGCGGGCCGAGGGAGCCTTCTGCTCAATATACCCTTGAAGAATCAGGGCATCGTTGTAGGAGAGAGGGGGGCGCTCGTGCCAGTGGCGGGGGGGGAGGAAGGCCACGTTGAAGTCGCTCAGGGCGAAATCGCCCACAGCTCCCAGGCCCCGCCGCAACATCTCCCACAGCTCGATGAAGAGAGCCTGGGCCACAGAGAGGTCAGGCTGCACGATGATCTCGGGCTTGATGCCGTCTTTTAACACGATATTGCACTCAATGCCTTCCAAGGCCTGCATCTCAACGGGTAAAGTGATCTCCACGCTGCCACTGGTGCGACCAGCGGAACGAATCTTTCTCTTGACCAACTGCATTCCCATAGCCTCCTATAGATGCTAGCACGTTATCTAGCAGATTTTATAGCACAAAATCTGCACTTTGTCAAGTCCCCCAGCATGATGTGTCAACAAAACTTGAAAAGTGAACCATTTAAACCTGAAAAGTGAACCATTTCCAGTTGAAAAGTGAACCGTTGTCTATCGCCTGATTCGGCCGTCTGTTCGTCTAGAATCAGCCTCCAAAACTACCAAAGCCAAATGGAGGCTACTATGAACCAGTTACACAAACGTTTCACGGACGAGCAGATCAAAGTGCTTCTGCAAGGTTATAGTCAAGGCTCAATCAACAGAGCAGATATCCAAGCGGTGCTTGGCATTGCAAAGACACGCTTTTTTGCTCTGCTCAAGGTCTATCAACAAGACCCCAATGCTCTCTCACTTGTCTATCAACGAACCACTCCTGCTAGATTGTCTGCTGAGGTGGAAGCCAAGATTGAGAAGGAATTGCTTCGCGAGAAAGCGCTTGTCGAAGACACACGCTTACCGATCTCTGACTATAACTACTCTGCCCTGCGAGACCGCCTGCAGAAGAGAGACATCCATGTGTCGGTGACCACTATCATCAAGCGAGCCAAGCAACTGGAATGCTACCAGCCACAAAAGCCCAGGAAGGTGCATGACCGTGAAGTACTCACTGCCGCCATCGGCGCACTGATCCAGCATGATGCCTCCCTACATCTCTGGTCGCCTTTCGCCGAGGAGAAATGGCATCTGATCACTTCGATTGATGACTATAGCCGCAGGTTACTCTATGCCGATTTTGTCCCCCAAGAGACCACTTGGGCACATATTCAGGCTGTACAGAGCCTGGTGTCCACCTGTGGCGTGCCCCTGCGTTACTATGTCGACTCCTTGCGTGTCTTTCGATTTGTTCAAGGACGGGACAGCATTTGGCGAAAGCACGTCCTGCAAACCGATGAGGTTGACACTCAATGGCAACAAATGATGCGCTGCCTGGGTGTCGAAGTAATCCATGCCCTCTCCCCTCAGGCCAAAGGCAAGGTCGAACGCCCCTACCGCTGGCTGCAAGACCGCATTGCCTCGAAAACCTCTCTACCCTGGAAGACGTAAGCAGTGTCCTGCGGGAAGAAGTCCAACGCTATAACAACCATCAGGTACATTCTACGACCGGTGAGATCCCAGACATCCGTTTCCAAAAGGCCCTCGAAAGCGGCAACAGCCTCTTCCGTCCCTTCTCTGTGCCTAAACCCTACACTGCACCAGGAGACGTGTTTTGCTTGCGCCTCCAACGCACAGTGGACGGCTATCGCCGTATCTCTTTGTTCAAGCACACTATTGAAGTCCCCGGCGTTCCACTGCGAGAAGACGTTGACATTCACTTGGTCCCAGACACCAGCCGAGAAATTATGCAAGTGCGTATATGGTGGAATGCCACCTTGGTTCATTC
>JAKLPW010000036.1 GCA_022013675.1 Anaerolineae bacterium
ATCCAACGCTTTGAGGTAGTTCGCTATCACTAAACGAGCAAGAAAACGGATCGACCCGGTGATCCGACGGCTGAAACCGCGCAGAGACGTACCGAAAACTACTCCACCGGTAATGTGGAACAGGCACAGGAAAGCCAGCAGAGCAAGATACTCCTTCGTCTCAGCCATCTCAGGTAGGTCTACTCCTTCTCCAGGACTTGCACCGGCACCTGGCATAATTCGCGAAAACGATCAACGTCGCGTCGGCCACCGATGATCGCACCCCAATGCATGGGCACCGCTACCTGTGGCTTTATGGTGTTGGCTGCCTGAGCTGCTTCCTCGGCATTCATCGTGTACTTTCCACCAATGGGGAGAAGAGCAACATCAACGCGGACGTCTTTCATCTCGGGGATGAAGTCCGTATCCCCGGCATGATATATGCGCATACCATTCACAGTCAAGATGAAGCCTACTCCTCCGGCGGACTGAGGATGAAACGCCTTGCCTACGTTATAGGCCGGGATCACCTCGATTTCCACGTCGGCTACCGTCAGCCTCTCTCCCGCCTTCACAACCCGCACATCGCCGGAGAGCTTCCTGGCACACGCCTCCGTGGTCACAATGACTGTGCCAGGCCCCTGTATCTTGCGGATATCGCCCACAGACATATGGTCAAAGTGCTCATGGGTCACAAAGATGAGATCGGCAGGTTCATCTTGCTGCAACTCGTAGGGATCAACGTAGATTACTTTTTCCCCCATGATCTTGAAGCTCGCATGTCCTAGCCAGTGGATATTCTCCAGCATTTTCGCACCTCCAAGTGCATTATTCTTTCCTTGCCTTGATTATACAACAACATAACGTGGCTTTCAAGACAGCACCATGAGCCGTCAACAACAGAAGGCGGGCGCTTCCCCTTTGATAGGAGCAAGCGCCCGCCTTCTGATCTTATGCCTATGATCCTCAGTGGATTCGGCGGATCACCACCATTACCTTCCCCCTGATCTCCAGGTTCTCCGGATTGACGTAGATCGGTAACATGGTGGAATTCGCCGGTTGCAGCCTAATCCGTCCCTTACCTTCCTCATCCTTCTCCCGGTAGAAACGCTTCAGGGTAGTCTCCTGCCTGTCCTTGATCCATGCAGCGACCATCTCGCCGTTCTCAGCGTCTGCCTGGTGGCGTAACACAATGATATCGCCGTCGTGCACCAAGGCATCGATCATAGAATCTCCCTGCACTCGAAGGGCATATATTCCATCCCCTTGCGGCATCATGTCCCGAGCAAGAGAGACAGTATCATCATGCTCATGTAGTGAGAAAGTAGAGAAGCTATCGTCAGGGATGAGCATCGGCTCGCCGGCAGCAATGGTTCCCAGGATAGGTATCTCAAATGCAAAACTCCTCCCCCGTACCACACTCCTGGCCGCGTCTACCAGCCGAAGACCTCGAGCCACCTCCTTGCCCCTCTCCAAGAATCCCTTCTCCTGAAGGACGTTGAGGTTGTAGTTAACTACAGAAGTCGACGAGATGTCAACAGCCTTGCCTATTTCACGTATGGTGGGAGGATAGCCGCTGTCTTCCAGGAACTCACGGATAAACTCCAGTATTCTCTCTTGACGAGAAGATAGCTTCACAGGGATCTCTCCTTTCCCATCTCTCTCAATCCTACGTCTATTATACATGAACATCTGTTCTATGTCAAGAGCAATTTCGAAAAGGTACCATACCTTTCCGTGACCCACTTGACAGCTAGCGCGATGTATGGTCAAATACCGTATGGTCCCTCCAGAGGAACCATCCGATTGAAACACTACTACTATGCAGAGGAGTTCCCTAATGAAGCAGATTTCAACGAGAGTCCACAATCTACAGCCTTCGCCCACTGTCGCCCTGACCGACAAGACCCGTGTCCTGAAAAGCCAAGGACTCGATATCATCTCCTTCGGCGCGGGTGAGCCAGACTTCGCGACCCCTTCTCACATCACTGAAGCTGCGGTGGCCTCACTCCGGTCTGGGTTCACTCATTATGTCTCCAGCCGAGGCGTCTCCGATCTTCTCGACGCCATTGCATCACACCTCCGCTCCGCCAACGGGATTTCAATCGAGCCCACCAAAGAGATCATCGTAACCGCTGGGAGCAAGATAGCCATCTATATGTCTTTGATGGGACTGCTCGACCCTGGCGATGAGGTCCTGGTTCTGGACCCGGCCTGGGTTTCCTTTGACCCAATGATAAGACTCGCTTCGGGGACTCCTGTTCATGTGGCCCTCGATTGGCGGAAAAACTTCCGCCTTGAGGAAAAGGTGATTGAGGCCCACGTGTCGCCCAGTACCAAGGCCATTATTCTCAACTCTCCAAACAACCCGACAGGGCAAATGCTCTCGCTCGATGAGCTAAAAATCATCGAGAAGCTTGCTAACAAACATGACTTCTACATCATCTCCGACGAGATCTATGATCGAATTACCTATGATGGTGCTGAGAACATCAGCCCCGCCAGCCTCCCGGGGCTAAAACCAAGGACTCTCACGACCAATGGCTTCTCGAAAGCATACGCCATGACAGGCTGGCGACTGGGGTTTGTGGCCGGAAGTCAAGAGTTGATCTCCCAGATCCTGCGTGTCCAGCAGCACGTAGTCACATGTGCGACGTCCTTCGTACAGGCAGCGGGAGTTGCCGCCCTCAATGGCCCCCAAGAGCCTCTCGAAGACATGATGGTGGAATACCGAAAACGCCGAGCGTTCATCGTGGATGCTCTCAACGATATGCCCGGAGTGACATGTCCCGTGCCCGCCGGGGCCTTCTATGTCTTTCCCAGATTCGAAGGCCTGAGTCTATCCTCGCAGGAACTGGCCAACCGGTTGCTAGAGGAATCTCTGGTAGCCACAACGCCTGGCTCAGCTTTTGGTCAGGCTGGAGAGGGACATCTCAGGCTATCCTTTGCCTGCTCACTTGAGGATATTGAGACTGGCATGGCGCGTATGCAGAAGTTCTTATCCCGGGAAAACCATTAGGCAAACTCGCCCGCCTGATGTCCAAGGCGCCTGATCTCAAAGATCGAGGAGGATACATGGTTGCCAGCATAAGCTACCTACACCATTACAGCAGAGAGGAGGGGAAATGCCACCGTTGA
>JAKLPW010000406.1 GCA_022013675.1 Anaerolineae bacterium
AGCGACACCAATTTTCTCTGCCACGAATTAACACGAAAAGGAGAAAATTAGTGAGAATTCGTGTAATTCGTGGCAAAAAGCTTTATGGGTCTGGCTTGTTCAGATTGGGGAGATACCACAGAGACACGGAGAACGTAGAGGGATTAGTACCTCAACGATCAAATTTTTACACAACGAGCAAGGATTTCGAACACCTATTTTCTCTGCCACGAATTAACACGAAAAGGAGAAAATTAGTGAGAATTCGTGTAATTCGTGGCAAAAAGCTTTATGGGTCTGGCTTGTCCACATTAGGGAAACACCACAGAGACACGGAGGACACTGAGAGGTTAGCCAGGAAATCTCCGCGGTCTCTGTGAGCTCTGCGGTGAGTGAAAAGAGGAGTGCAATGCAGCGATTCACAATTGCTTGTGCCCAGTTCGCCGTTACGCCGATGGCAGTGCGCGAGAACGTGCAGTTGGCCCTCTCCTGGGTGGAGCGCGCGGTGAGAGAGACGGATGCCCAGGTGATCGTCCTGCCGGAGACAGTAACGACCGGCTTCACCCCCAACTGCCCAACTGAGGAACTCTGGGAGCTAGTAGGTTCGCTTCCCGGAGGGGTGACCGAGCCGGTGGCTGCCGTAGCGCGTGGTCTGGGCGTCCATATTGTTTTTCCCACCTATGAGCGAGGGCCGGAGCGGGGAGTGGTCTACAATAGCGCGGCCCTATTTGGTCCCGATGGGGATGTCCTGGGCGTCTATCGCAAGACCCATCTCTTCCCCACGGAGAGGCTCTCCGGCGACGGTCTTTCGGAAGGGATCAGAGCGGGCTGGTCCACGCCCGGCCACGAGCCGGTGGTGGTGGAGACGGAACTGGCCAAGATCGGGCTGACTATCTGCTACGATGGAGACTTCCCTGAGCTATATCGCTGCGAGGCCATCCTTGGGGCGGAGGTCATCGTTCGTCCCTCGGCTCTGTTGCGCAGCTTCGAGATCTGGGAGATGACCAACCGTGCTCGCGCCTACGACAATCACGTCTACATCGCCGCTTGCAACGCCATCGGTCCCGACGCGGGAGGCAACTACTACTTCGGACACAGCATGATCGTCAGCCCCATCGCTCAGGTGTTGGCGCTAGGCCGAGGCACCGAAGAGATCATCTCTGCTGAACTCGATCCAGACCCGATCCGGTATGTCACGTATGGCGCGCGCACGCCGATGATCTTCGACCATCTCGAGGACCGCAATCTGGCGGCCTACGGTGAGATCCTGACCGTGGCTCGCAGTCCCTTCGAGCCTGCTCAGCGCATTCCGCATAGGGGTTCTCCTGACTCGCAGTGGCCAACTGTAAGACGAGGAGGTGAATAGCGTGCTGGCAAGGCCCGGTCTGCCAAGTTTCGATTACGTGAGGGCAAGCACTCCCGATGAGGTGCTCCATCTCTTGGATGAGCACGGCGCGGAAGTGCGGCTAATGATGGGTGGCACTGATCTCCTCGTGCGTATGCGCCAGGGGGACGTCCGGCCGCGATTCGTGGTCGACGTCAAACACTTGCCCGGCATGAGAGATATTCGGTTCGATGAAGTGCGCGGCCTGACGGTCGGCGCAGCAGTCACAATGAATCAACTGGCCGGACATGCAGACGTTCGGGAGCATTATTCATTGCTGGCGGACGCCGCCAGGTCTGTTGCCTCGTACCAGTTGCGCAACCGCGCCACGCTGGGAGGCAATCTGTGCAACGCCTCTCCTTGTGCCGACACCGCTCCGGCCACGCTCGTTCTGGACGGACGAGCCTGTCTCTATGGACCTGGAGGGGAACGGGAAGTAACGGCCACGGAGTTCTTCCTAGGCCCGGGCAAGACGGCGATGCAGCCGGGAGAGTTCTTGACTGCGATTCGTTACCCCGTTCCGCCGTTTGACAGTGCCGGAAGATACTTGAAGCTGGGCCGTAGCAAGCTCGGTGATCTATCTTTGGTAGGGGTGGCCATTCTTGGTTTCTCCGACGGGACAGCTTCTTCTGGCTATCGTTTCCGCATCGGGTTGGGCTCTGTCGCTCCGGTCCCCTTGCTGGCACGAGAGGCTGAAGCTGTGCTGGCTACTAGTGCCTTGTGCGAGGAAACCCTAGCGCTTGCGGCCAGGAAGGCGATGGAGACCGCCATGCCCATTGATGACGTGCGGGCTGGTGCTGTCTATCAGAAGGCGATGGTACGCACCTTGACGCTGCGGGGATTGAGGGAGGTTTGGGTATGGCTGCAGAGCACACAATCACGGTCACGGTGAACGGCAAGGCTGAGTATCTTACCGTCCCATCGAATATGACTCTGTTGGCTATGTTGCGGGACAAGCTGGCTTTCACCGGCGCCAAGAACGGCTGCTCTGCCGGGGAGTGCGGGGCATGTACTGTCCTTGTCGATGGGGAGCCGGTCAACTCTTGCATGATGCTGGCCGTAGAGGTGGATGGTCGCAGTATTACGACGGTCGAGGGGTTGGCCACCCAGGATGGCCACTTGAGCCACATACAGCAGGCTTTCGCGGAGCACAACGCCGTGCAGTGTGGCTTCTGCACGCCTGGGATGTTGCTTTCAGCGCACGCTCTCTTGGAGCGCAATCCCCATCCTAACGAAGAAGAGATACGGGAGGCTCTGGTCGGGAACTTGTGCCGCTGTACGGGCTACGTGCGCATTATCCGGGCGGTTCAGGCCGCTGCCGAGAAGGGAGGTGCGTAAGATGGTCAAGTTGACACTAGATCCGGTGGGGAAAAGCGTTCCCCGTGTGGATATGTATGATAAGGTCACCGGGGCTGCCATCTACGTGGATGACATCCAATTCGGTCCCGGGCTCTATTTCGGCCGGCTGGTTCGCAGCCCCCATGCCCATGCTTTGATCAAGCACATTGACACCAGCAAGGCTGAAGCGATGCCGGGTGTCAAGGCGGTGGTCACAGGCAAGGATTCGCCTACTCGCATCGGCCTCTATCTCAAGGATCGCTACATCTTCGCTCTGGATCGGGTGCGGTATGTAGGTGATGTCATCGCCGGGGTCGTTGCCACCAGCGAGGAGATCGCCCAGGATGCCGCGCAGCTTGTCGAGGTAGAGTATGCGGAGCTGCCCGCGGTCTTCGATCCCTTGGATGCCATTCATGCAAATGCTCCCTTGATCCATCCTGACCTGGGCGACTACGAAGTGGTCAACTTCATCTTCCCCGAACCGGGCACCAACATCTCGGAGCACTTCAAGCTGCGCAAAGGGGACCCTGAGTCGGCCTGGCCCAGATGTGCCGCTGTTGTGGAGGGCACTTTCCGCTTGCCCCAAATCCAGCACGTGCCCATCGAGCCTCACGTGGCCGTGTCTCTCTGGGAGCAGTCGGGGCAGGTCACGCTGTGGACCAGTTCCCAGTCGCCGTTCGCGCAACGAGACCTGATCGCGCAAAGTTTAGGGATTCCACACGGCGACCTGCGCGTGGTGTCCCCCTACGTCGGCGGAGGCTTCGGCGGCAAGGCGGGCGTCTCCATGGAAGCCTGCGCCGTCGTCATGGCACGAGCCGTCAAGGGTCATCCGGTCAAACTGCGCATGACGCGCGAGGAGGAGTTCGTCGGCACCACGGTGCGCCAGAGCCTGGTGGCCCAGACCAAAATCGGGTGCGACGCAGACGGCAATCTACTGGCCATGGAGACCAGATACTACTTCGGCGGGGGTGCCTCCAACGAGTACGGGGTCAATATTGCCCGGGCAGCGGGCTACTCCTGCACCGGTCCCTACGACATTCCCAATGTCAAGGGCGATTCCTACTGTGTCTACACCAACATGCCCATCGGCAGCGCCATGCGCGGCTTTGGCATGCCAGAGATTCATTGGGGCATTGAGCAGATCATGGACCAACTCGCCGAGAAGATCGAGATGGACCCCGCCGAGTTTCGCGGGCGTAACTGCGTCAGGACGGGCGATACCATCCTGACGGGCATGAAGATGCCGGCCATCGACCTGCCCGCCTGCATTGGCAAGGTCACCCAGGC
>JAKLPW010000037.1 GCA_022013675.1 Anaerolineae bacterium
AAGATCCAGCCAGAACGCAGAGCGACTCATCGAGGAATTGTCCCTGAGCTACCATCAAGCCCGCCAGGAGGCCATCACCCAGGAAATGTTAGACCTGGTGGCCGGAGCGGGGATGCTAGCCGGTGCAAGCGAGGAGGGAAACTACTATGGATAAGAACGCTACTGACACAGATAGTCAATCCCTGAAACTCATGATGGTCATCATCCAGCCCAAAGACGCCGACCTGGTTCTTGACAATCTGCTGCGGAACGACTTCCGGGTTACCCGGATCAATAGCACGGGAGGCTTTCTGCGACAGGACAGCGTCACGCTGCTCGTCGTGGTGGAGGAAAGCCAGACGGATGAAGTGCTGCGCATCATCACCTTCTGTTGTCATCCGCACGCGGAGTTGGAATCGGCCAATGCCGGGATGACCAGGCGCCGGGCTACGGTCTTCGTGTTAGGGGTAGAGAAGCTCGTGGGTATATAAGCGCGCGGGATATAGGGATATAGCGCGGCCCGCCGGGAGCCACGTATAGCACGTTCGACGAGGCGTGAGCAGGCTGGCTGCCGAGCAATATCAGCGCTCCCGAGATAGCCAGCGCCGCCAGAGTAGTAGCCAAACAAACAGCCCTCAGATGTTTGGTGTTCATCACACACCTCCTGTCATTCGGACGAAGCTTCGAGGGAATGATCTCTGGCAGCATCCCGTTGAGGCAGTTCTAGCTCTTTTGTCATGAATACATCAAAGCCCCAAGGTCTCTCGATCTTTTCAGTCAAGGAGTACCCCAGCCTCTTGTAGAAGTTGACCGCCCAACAGGCCTTCTCCACGGTGAGGAGTCTCAATCGTCTGAGGCCCATCTCTGCGGCTTTCCGTTCCAGGTGGGTCACCAGAGCGGTTCCGATTCCCTGCCTCTGGTATTCTGGAAGTATGTAGACCCAATGAATCCTTCCGGTTTCCTCACTCTCGGTCTCCAGGGCCGCGACACCAGCAATCGTGCCTTGGTTCCTATGGACGCGGAAGGTCATGCTCTCGAAATCCTCCAGTAGCTTTTCGAGAGACAGAACCGGCTCTCGGAAATGCTCCTTCGGCATTATCTTCTTGTATGATTCTCGATTGCTCGTGTTGATTATCGACAGAATCTCTTCGGCATCATCGGAGCATGCTCTCGCAATCATATCGCCTCGTTCGCCTCGCGCTTTCTCATCAGGTACGCTGCCTTGGAGTTTGGCCCAACGTGCCCGGGCTTTGCGAAGTACGGAAGGGCTGTAGTGCACCCCTGAAACTGGACACTTTTTGAGCGATCTTTAGTGGAAAACCTCCATCAACTGTTGAGTGCTTCGCCACTGGCTCTCGAACTCAGCTGGGGTGAGGTAGCCCAGTGACGAATGGATGCGTTTGTGCATGCCGACATCATCGAGAAAGCGGCCTATCTGATGCACAGCATCAGTATAGCTCTCGTAGTCCGATAGGTCAACCCCTTCCTCTTTGATCGTCAGGACAATCGCATTTATTCTTTGGGTCACCTCAAGCTGTCATTCTGAGTATCTCCACGGCGGGGAGCGCGCCGTTCAGACCAAAGATGACACGTGCATGTCATTAGTAGGAGCGCAGCGACGAAGAATCTCGCCTCCACGAGGGTTACCGGGCTTGTGTGATCGAGATTCTTCCCTTCGGCTTCGCTCCCTTCGGCTGTGGTCAGGGCAGGCAGGGCAGGCGCTTCGCTCAGAATGACAGATGCTGTGGGTAGGCGACTTTGCAGCAGCCCTGACCCAGTACGGACGGTGCCTTGACAAGTCAGTGCGAACGCATTATAATAGAACCAGGTTGGGTAGCGTAGTACCTCAAGGATCTTCCTGCCGCACTCAGCGGTGGCTCTACACAACCACTCTTCGCTGACAGTCTACACTTTTCGCTTTCCACAGCCGAAGAAGCCTTGCAGAAGGCTAACATGCCTGAGGCGGAGGTCGGAGCTTTCAGGTCCTCCGCGGTTCGGCTCGGGACCTTTCCCCGCAAGGCAAGGGGATCGGCATGAACAGTCGCTGATCCTGGGTGCGAGTTCTTGTGCGATGCTTGGTCGCCACTGTGGTTGCATCTTGGCTTCGCGTCGCTGCAGACCCTGCGATGCTGACGGCGCACTTCATCGACATCGGCCGGGGCGACTCATGTTGGCTCCACCCCCCTAACGGCGATGACGTCTTGTTAGACGGAGGCAAGCCCCAAGCTGGCCCAATGGTTGTCGTCTGCTTGAACAGCGACGGAGTGACGGACATTGACCTGACGGTCGCCACCCACGGTGACAGCGACCACATCGGCGGTCTGGGAGTGAGTGATCTATCTCCCACCATGTCGCCAAGTGGTGTGTCCTGTGACTCTTCTTCTCCTCCAATATGCGCAAGTCACTCGCATTGAGGAAGGTACTACCGTTGCCCAAGAGTGAAGAGTGCGATATTGCACTGGGGTAGCTAGCGTGACTGAGGTATGGTTTCTATGGCTAAAGCTGCGAGAGTTCTCATCCTGCACCCCCTTCAACATAGTCACCCAAGCGGTATGCCCGCTCTAGTGACTCAGCTAGTAGCAGGATTTCTAGCGACAGGAGTAGAGGTGACCCTGATTCTACCAAAGGCATGCACAGACCTTGGTCTCGACCAGACGGCCTTTGAAGTCTACGATTGTCCGCGAGGTGATCTTAGAGTACAGTGGTGGCCTAATGAAGATTTTCGCCGTAACGGACGACAGATGCTGTTGCACCGGTTGGAGGGTGAACTTTCCCGGTCAACCTACCATCGCGTGCTTGCCATCGGGGTGGAAGGAGCTGGATACGTTGCCAGCATTGCGTCTCGACTCACTCATACTCCTCTATCAGTGCTGGTCAACTATCGGGATGCTTTTGAGCACCATCTGGACTGCCCACATGAAGTTGATCTGGTTCACAGCACCGCCGACCATATACTCTCGCCAAATCACACGATAGCGTCCCATCTGTCAAGCTTCTACGAAACCGACAGAACCTTGCTCGTCGACACCGAGCTTACTCCAGAGATAGATGCCCTATGCCCACCTGATGATTGTTGCAAATGGATATGTGAACTTACTGATGGCTGTCCATATGTCGTGACCACCGGCCTGCTCAGTTCTCTTACTGACAACAGGGAGTTGATCGATCTCGTTTCCAGGTTGATCAGAGATGGCATCGTTCAGAGATGGGTCCATGCTGGCCATATTGACCAAGACATCTTGGTCCCAATGTTTGGGAGACTGGCTCTCACAAATCTCCTTGAGAGCTTCGTGGTTACGGGAACCATTATTAGCAGAATCAGATATGCAGCACTGGTCAAGCAGGCTGAAATGATGGTACGCCCTCGCGGGGAGGTGAATACTGCGTTGGCTGCGAAGGAGGCAAATCACTGGTCAATTCCGCTGAGCGTACCGGCGGGATTTCCCGTAGAGCCAGTCAAGCATCCCGAGGCTTGTCCTGCCGTTCGGGGAAGGAACGAGGCGAAGCCAAGCTCACAAGTTGTCTCAAGAGCGGTGGAGATCGCCGGAGCAATACTCCAATGAGAGTACTGATCATCACAAACCAGTTTCCGCCGCGACTGGGAGGGGTCGCGGCTGCGACTCTCCGTCTGAGCAAGGCGCTGTTGGCCATCGGAGACAAGGCAGAGGTCATTACAAGAAACCATACAGATCACACACCCCCTGGTTTCGGGCAACCCGAAACCACTGAGTTCGAGGGTATTCGCGTCCATCGGTTTCCGGATAGGTGGTTCAAGAGAGCGGCTTATGGCCTCTGCATATCCGAACTGATCAGGATTGCCAATGAGTTCTGCCCGGACGTCATCCATGCTTACTACGCTGTACCGTCTGGCTATCTAGCGATTGCATGTGGAAATCGAGTTGGTGTCCCAGTAGTCGTTTCATGTCGGGGTGATGATGTTACCAAAGCCATACTGCACAAACCTGCAACCCTAAGACGTGTACTCGAATCCGCCGACTTCGTCACGTCCGTGTCAAGTAGTCTTCTTGTTTGGGCACATTTCATCTCAGAGTTTGACCAATATTCAACCGTGAGAAACTCAATAGAGCCGTCATTCCTTGCTGTTGAGTATGACGCACCAGCGATCCGCGCGAAGTATGGACTGATGCAAGGGTCAATCGTCTTAGCAAGCAATGCCGTGTTTCGATGGAAAAAGGGGCCAGATTATCTTGAAGATCTCCTGGTGCGTGTTGGATATAGTGACATTCCCAACATTGAGTTTGTCCTGATAGGGAAGTTCAACCCTTCTTGGCACCACAAGCTCCGTAGAAGGTTTCAAAGTACCGCCACAGCGGGGCGGACGCGTAAGCTCGTCTCTGTGCCGTGTCCAGATAGGCGAGACCTGGCTAGGCTTCTCTCCATAGTGGACCTCTTTCTGCTGACCAGTCGTCGAGAGGGTATGCCAAATGTTGCGATAGAGGCGATGTCACGAGGTACACCAGTAGCGGCCACTGCGGTGAATGGCTGCGTAGAACTACTGGAGAACGCCGACGCCGGGATTCTTCTCAATCCGTTTGATTCCGTTGAAGGGGCTCGAGCGGTAGTAGCGCTGCTCTCAAATCCATCTCAGCTCATGAACCTAGGGAAGAACGCCCGTCATTTGATCGAGACTGATTACCTGGTAGAACGGGAAGTTCGGACATTACGGAGCATCTATGAGCAACTCTCGAACCAGTAGTCCCTGCGACCTGATCGACATTTACAAGAGGATAGGGAACGCGACTACCTTCTAGGATTCTACGCGCATGATAGATAGGTCGTGTTTACTATACGCTTCGATTGGGTAGTTCTTCGTGATATCCTGGAACACGTGGCCGACCCAATGCGAGTTCTACGACGGGTGGCTATTATTGGAAGTGATGAGGAGAGCACATTTGTTGCACGACTTCCAAACAGGTAAGCGATTATGATATTAGTGGTATCTCGCTCGCTTACATGGGGAGCAGGCAGCGTCTTGTCATCTGCCGACCTCGTTGCTTCACTTCTTAAGGCAGGCCTTCGTGCGACACTCGTCTTGGTGGAACGGCTTCGCCCCGATCCGTCCCGAAACCTGTCCTTGCTCTCTTGCCTGCCTCGGCACTCCATTGTACAGATACGAGACAGACAGGAAGAGCTCGGCGAACTAGCGCGTCACATGAACGCTCGAATGCTAATAGCATCTTCCACCCCCCTGTTTGGGCTAGTGTCGACCGTTGCGTTACGACAGTCACTCCCCTATACGCTTGTCATCCGTGGGGGTAGCTATGGCTACGGAACCCATGCAGAACCGCAATTAAGGGAGATGATTTCTCGTGCAACTTGTGTGGCATGTGTTGCCAAGCATTTGGCGCAATTGCTCGCAGATAGCTTCCACGTCGCACCAATTGTCGTTCGACACCCCCCATCTCCTATTAGACGGATGTCGAAAGCGCCAGAATCGCCTGGACTCACTCCCAAGCTGGTGTATGTGGGGCAGTTCTGCGAGAGAAAGGGCGTCCTTGATCTGCCGGAACTAGTAGCAGCCTTATGTGAGTCTCTTAAGCTGCCTCCCGATGTGTCTCTAGTGGGAGATGGTCCACTCAGAGAGACTGTGGTCCGACAACTACGTGCTACGTCTGCTTCAGTCACCGATCTTGGCTGGCAACCATATGATGTAAGTCTTCACGAGATTTCGACTGCGGACTTTCTGCTCTTGCCTTCGTGGCAGGAAGGCCGGGCAAGAGTCATACTAGAGGCACTCACAGGTGGCACAATTCCAATCGCAACGGACATTCCGGCGAACAGGGAGGTCTTGGGTTATGCAGCAGATGAGGTCTTGTGGCCTGTTGGCAGACCGATATCCGCAGCCCGGGTAGTAGAAAGGCTATGGCACAGCAAAGGCGCACAGCAGCGGTTTTGGAGCGCCGTATCGGTGGATTCCGCACTTCACACCGAGCGAGAGTTTGACAGCGCAGTTCTGAAGTTAGTTCGGACTTAGTGGTCTTCTCGCCAGGTGATCAAGGTATGGTACAATACTCCTGACCATGATGTCAGGAGGAAGGCATGCCAAAGCGCACTTGCTTGCGAGCATCAACAACCGAAGAAAAGGCTGAGATCCAACGCCTGGCTGCGTCCCGAAAAGAACCTATACGACTTGTCCAGCGTGCCCGAATCACTGCTGCCATGCTGGAAGATCCAGAACTGACCGCCACGGGAGCTGGGCTGCAGGCCGGGTTCAAGAGCAACGCTATGGGCGCGATGTGGGGCAAACGGTTCAACGAGGAGGGGTTGGCTGGTTTGCAGGATCGGGATCGCCCGAGCAGCATAGGCCCCAAACCTGGCCCTACAACTAGACACGGGCCCCAACCGTCCCCCGCATACTCAGCAAGACCACATGAAACCGAGTCGTCAGGCGTAACCCCCTTGACGTGTCACGTGCCATCCGCGATCTTGACAAGGCCTTTCTCTGCTTCGGGGTACAGGGCATCGATCTCCTCCTGCACGACGATGGTTCGCTGAATTGCTGTCACGACGCGACAATACGTTCTGATCTCCCCTAGCGTAAGCCTCCGTTCCCGACGGTCCTTGAGCCACTTCGCCAGTACCTGATAGCCGCCGATCTGGTATTCCCAGAGTTCCAGGGGAACGGGCTCGAAGTACCGGGTCTTGTTGACGTACACCCGCTCCTCTCTGGGTTCGTAGCGAAAGCCCTGGCCCTTTGTGCGAGCGTCCCGGTTATCGCCCTCGCCCTGGAAGCGGGCAGCCGGAGAGTCGAGTTCTTCTGACCGCAGGAG
>JAKLPW010000038.1 GCA_022013675.1 Anaerolineae bacterium
AGCCAAGCGTTGTTACGTGGTGACGACTGGCAGATTCCCGCGGACGGCTGAGGAGTTGGACGAAAAGCACAGGGATATCTTTCTCATCAATGGTGAGGAGCTGATCAGAGGTAAATGACTACCCCATGGGCGGTATCTCAGAAAGGCCGTTGCGAATCACCAACCCTGCATGCGGGATCTTTCTAGCGAGATCGATGGCTGGCACGTAGTCCGGCAGGGCGCGGTGCACACGGAATGGGAGTATAATAGTTAGACTCCCTGGGATCCAACGGGGCCTGGGCCTTGTGGAACGTTATTTGGGATAGCGTGGCTGGGCGGTGGGGGAGTTCCTAGAAGCGGGTTTCAGAGTTGCTCAATCAGGTGTGGGAATTCCAAGTCATTGTGGTGGCTCTCAGTCATGATCTGTCGGCAATCATAGGTTGACTCTGTCAACGTAGGTTGTCTTCAGTCTGCAGTACGGGTTGCTGCGGAGCAGCAGGCAGTAAGCACGTGGCTTCCATCGAATTTCTGCTTCCCAAGCAGAATGTCATGGGTTCGAATCCCATCACCCGCTCTTATAGTCTGTAGTATCCAGGCCCTCCGGGCATCACGGATCGATGTGGTGCGAAGGAGGGTTGTTTTTTTGGGGGCTGAAATGACGCTTGCAGAGCGGTCATCTTGTTGCTATAATGGGTAGGTGTCCGGATTCGCGGAAGCCAAGGGGTTTTGAGCAGGGAGCGCACGGCAGATTTCTGCTAAGCTGTACTGGGAGACTGCGAGTTCTGTTTCAGCGTGTTGCCTCCTGATGGCCCCGTTGATCTGGGCGAGGAACCGAGGTCAGTCCCTTCGTAGCATGGGAGAGACGGTTCGTGCAAGATAAGCTGGTTGGCCAAATCTGTGGAAAGTACCAGATCATCCGGCGCATTGCGCAGGGGGGCATGGCCACTGTCTATCTGGGTAAGGATCTGGACCTGGATCGCTTGGTGGCCATCAAGATTCTGCTGCCTGCTCTGGCACAGAATCAGGTGTTCCTGGTGCGCTTTCGGCGTGAGGCCCTGGCTGCTGCTAAGCTGAAGCACGAGAACATCATCAACATCTACGACTTCGGGGAGTGTGACGGCCACTATTTCATGGCCATGGAGTACATCGAAGGAGGCACGCTAGCAGAGCGGCTGGCCGACCTGAGAGCTCAGGGCCAACTCATGGAACTGCAAGAAGGGTTGCGCATCGTTCAGCAGATAGCTGAGGCCCTCGATTGTGCTCACCAGCAAGGCATCATACATCGCGACGTCAAGCCCAGCAACATCCTGATCACTGAGGACGGGCGGCCCGTTCTGACTGACCTGGGCATAGCCAAGGCGGTGGCTGGAACGAAGCTGACCAGGACCATGATGGCCATGGGCACCCCGGAGTACATGTCCCCAGAGCAAGGGAAGGGACTCAAGATAGATAATCGCGTCGATATCTACTCCTTGGGAGTAGTCTTCTATGAGATGCTGGCAGGGCATCCGCCATTTCAGGCAGATACTCCCTGGAGCTTGGTGCACCAGCACATTTATGAGGAAGCCCCGGAGCTAGCCACTGTCGTGCCACGGAAAGTCCGGCAGATCGTGGCCAAGGCGATGTCCAAAGAGCGGGAGCACCGCTATCCCTCCGCCGAGGCGATGGCCCGAGACATAGGGGCGCTGTTGTCCGGTGATGAGTCTCTCGAAGTCGCGGAGCCGAAGCCGGCGGGAGCTCTCAGTCGACTCTTGGGCAACCGACTGGTATTGGCACTAGGGGCGGGAGCGACCGTTCTAGTGCTGCTATTTCTCCTGTTCCGTTCCTGCATGCCTCCCGGTTTGTCTGAACCTACCAAGGTTGCGATTCTTGGAACAGCGACGCCAGAGCGTACTGCGACACGCAATGCGACACGCGCTGCGACAATGACTGTGGTCAATGCTTCTGGAGTCTGGCAACAACCCGTTGCTACTAACACACCGACCAGGGAAGCCACGGTTACGCCAGGATCTTCACAGCCGGTGGCCACGCCCGAGATCAACTTCACCGCGGACGAATTCTACTTGGAGTCCGGTAACTGCACTGTGCTCAGGTGGCGCGTAGAGGACGCGGATGCGGTCCATCTGGACGGTGAAAGCGTGGCACCAGTCGGTTCAAGGGGAGTGTGCCCGGAACAGAGCGTGACGTATCGACTCCAGGCAGTGGCTGATGATTGGGAAGGCACCGCCGAGGTGACGATCGAGGTGCTGGAACCCGGCCTCTCGCCGATCATCAATCCTACGGTGACGGTTGGACCTTCTCCGACTGTCAAGCCTGCTGGGACAGTCAGCCCCTCTCTGACTGTAAGACCCAGTGTGACGGTTAGACCGACCCCTTCCGTCAGTTTCAGTGCCGATCGCGGAACCTTGGAGAGAGGGGAGTGCACCAGGCTCAGATGGCAGGTGGAGAATGCCAGTGCAGTGTATCTCGATGGAGCGGGAGTAGTGGGGGTGGGCTCACAGCAGGTGTGCCCGGAGAGCACCATCACGTACCGGCTGCGCGTTGTTGCTGCTGGCTGGGAACGCACCGAGGATATCACCATCACGGTCATAGAGTCCCCGGCCACCCCGACGGTTAGACCCACGCCATCCGCCGAGTTCTATGCCGACCGTCAGTCCCTGGTGCGAGGGGAGTGTACGACGTTGCGATGGCAGGTGGAGAACGCCGACGCTGTGTATCTCGATGGCGCGGGAGTAGTAGGGGTTGGCTCACGACAGGTGTGCCCGGAAAGCACCACGACGTATAGGTTGCGTGTTGTGGCCGATGGCTGGGACAATACCCGCGAAGTCACCATCGACGTAACTGCACCCCCACCTACTCCGTCAGTCAGCTTCACTGCCGATAGCTACACGGTGGAGCGAGGTCAGTGTACCGTTCTGAGGTGGCAGGTGCAGAATGCGGAGGGCGTGTATCTGGATAGTGTGGTAGTGGCGATGGTGGGATCAGAGCAGGTCTGTCCGCAAAACACCACGACCTACCGGCTGCGAGTAGTAGCCAGCAGTTGGGAGCACACCAGTGAAGTTACCATTTCGGTGACAGAGCCGCCGCCACCGCCCACGGAACCCCCGCCGACGCTGGACTGGATACAGGCTGAGAGCGGCCGCCTTGAGCATCCCATGGTTATCGAGGAGGACAATGAAGCCTGGGGCGGCAAGTATGTACGCGGAATTGGCAATAACAATATGGGAAGTGTGACTCTCTCCATACCTGTGCCCACGGCGGGCGACTACCACGTTGAGTGCCGTATCCAGGGGCCCGATTGGAACCAGGACTCGATGTATGTGCGCATGGATGAGGGGTTTGAGATGGATTGGCGTTGGACAGGGGGACCAGATGCGGGTTGGCATAAGGAGCTCGTGAGGGCCAAAGGAGCCAGTGGTCCCTATGTATTCCATCTCTCTCCGGGTACGCACCAGTTGCGTTTTCGCACCCGGGAGCCGGGCGCTAGGTTGGATGCAGTTCGATTGGTACCGGTGAACTAGGGAAGGTTCAAAGGCGCTTCAGGGTGAAGGGAAGGTGTTCATGACCAGGAGCGAGCTTCCGTTCTCCTCCGCGGGGGCATCTCGACGGGGTTATGCGCGTGAGAACAACGAGGACTGTTACGGCATCGCCGGCGAATGGACAGGCCAGAAGGATGTTGTCAACAAGGGATACTTGCACGTTGTGGCCGACGGCATGGGCGGCCACGCAGCGGGTCAGGAAGCGAGCCATCTGGCCGTGCGCCGGGTCCTGGAAGAGTATTACGCCGATCCCTCGACGGACATCCTCCAGAGCCTAAGGGATGCTATCTCGCGTGCTAACGCGGAGGTTTGGGAGGCAGCCTCCAGCGACCGTGAACTCGCGGGTATGGGAACCACTCTGGTTGCTGCGGTGGTGAAAGGAAGTCGCCTCTATCTGGCTAATGTGGGGGATAGTCGAGCGTACCTGGCGCGCGCTGGGGAGATCAGGCAGTTGACACGAGATCACTCCTGGGTAGCGGAGCAGGTCAAAGCCGGCGTCCTCAGACTGGAGGAAGCGAGGCAGCACCCCTTTCGAAACGTGATTACGCGGAGTGTGGGTGCTCAACCTGCCGTGAAGGTAGATGTCTTTCTTGAAGAACTGCGGCATGGAGACAGGGTCCTGCTTTGTACCGACGGTGTATCTGCGGTGCTCGCCGGTAGGGAACTCGCGGATCTCGTCACCAGCGCTAGTTCGGCCAGGGAGGGCGTCACTGCGATCATGGATCAGATTGGTGCGAGTCAAGGAAATGACGACCACACGGCGCTGATAATCGCTCTGCCTGGCGACCTCGCGACGCTTCGATCCTGCCCACCGGCTGAGTGATGCACACCTTGGGTTCGTAGTGCGCACTTTAGTGCGTTTTCACAGCGCAAAAGCGCCTACGAACAGAATCCAAGTGATTGCCCCATTTTATTGAGAAGATACCTCTGGAACCATATCAATTGCTATGCGCCCGTGTGGACGGCCATAAAGTACCATAATATGATATAAATACCGAATTAAGGACAAATTCACGTACGGACGCCGTATCGTTGTTGACACCATTGCGTCTTTCAACTATAATGATAAATGAAAGAGTGTTTCTGCAATCTGGTATGGTAGGAGTGCGCGCGCAGAGTTGTGTCACCGGTTGCAGACAGTGGGGTATTTTGGGGCGTCAACCCGGGGGAGAGGAAACCTCTGATGCCGGGTTGGCGCCTTGTCATTGTGCCGGCTAGTGGCAGATGGGAGTGTACGCTCTGAATACCGATGAAAGGCGGGTGCGATGAAGAATACACCCAGAGGTACGATCGTTCTTGGCGTGGTCTGCCTGTTCCTGGTTGTAGCTTTCCTGAATGCTCCCTCTGCGGCAGCGCCTGCAGTGAGCGCGGGCCCATCCGTGGACCTATCGCCAGCGCCATCTGGTACTCCGGGAGCTTTGCCGCACGAGACCCCTCAGCCCGAGGCGATCCTATCTTCCGCTTTCCCTCCAGGCTATCCCACCCCGGTCGGCATTCCATACGCTCAGAGCAACTGGGCCAACAGCGACTGGCAGACGGAGCATCCCGAGTATGGTCCTATCGGTAGCAATGATGGATTCGGATGGCAGAACTGCACCCTCGATCGCATTGAGGAATACCTGACCACCGCGGCCTCGTATACAGTCACCCTACCGACTGGGGAGATCATCCCCAAGCCTGTAGTGCTTTCCTTCAACCTTGCTTACACCATCGGATACCCTGGCTGGTCCTGGGGTTGGTATGACAATACGCCCGAGTGGGTGTACGACTGGGTCGAGGCGGCCGGCTATGGGGCGCGTCCCTACGTGGGCGAGGGCGACATGAGACGCAAGGTAGGCTACCTTCTGGACACGGATGGCGATGGGCCTGATCCAGGCGCGGCCTGCCCAATGTATGATAACCCCATCTGGTTGCAAGCCATGGAAGAGTCGCTCATGCAGATCGGAGCGATATACGATTCCGATTCTCGTCTGGGCGCTGTGATGATCCCCACCGGCATTGACGGTGAGGTGATGGAGACCAAGAACCGTTACGTCACAGGCATTGATGGTACCGGGCAGCCTGAAGGGGCAGCCAGCAATACCATCACCGATGCGGACCAGAACTGGCGGGCTGGCGATTGGGTCGGGTGGGAGCTGTGGATCGACTCGGGGAACGGCGCGGGACAGGTTCGTACTGTCCTGTCCAACACTTCAGACACCATCACCATAAGTGGTTCGTGGAGCACCATCCCGTCGGCGAATTCCCAGTATCACCTGGCCAAGATGTGCGATTACAAGGGAGTCTTTAGCCAATATGTGTCGGCAGGGGGGTACAATAACTACCTGCGCAGCATGATTGATTGGCACCGCGAGGCGTTCCCTACCAAGCCGGTCTACTTCATGGGGAACTGGGCTCGAGATGATCTGGCGACGTATGGGGCCCAGAAGTTCCCGCCGGTGGGCTACAAAATCAATGCTATGATGCATGACGCCACCAACCACTATTCCCTGCGATCTGATGGACAGCCGAGCACACTGGGCGTCTGGCTCTTGCTGCATAATCTCAGAGGCGTGGCTCCGGTGGCCATGGAAGCCGGGACGTCACACTTTACCGTGGGCGAGTATTGGGCGTATCTGATGGCGCTCTCAACGCACGCGGACTGGGTGGACACCTACAGCTCTTGGCTCGACAATCCCGTCGTGACCAGCGGTATGGCGGCGGATTGCCTGGGTGTGGACATAGATGATACTCCCTACGTCTGGATTGCACTGCGGGACACCGATTATCCACCATCGCCAGGTGGATCTGGGGGGAAGCCTGGAGATTGGGAGTTCTGGCTTTACAGGCCGGGCACCTTTGGCAACGAGTGTGCTGATGCGATCCCCGGCAACAATACGGTGATTGTGGAGCAGGTGGGCCTGCCGGGTGGTACGCTCTGGATTCACGAGATCCCGGCCCAGTCCTGGAAGGCTCGCCGCACGGATCAGGCTTCTGGCAATTACTACATGTCCTTCGATGTGGAAGACGATTACCCCTACGTGGGCCGCAAGCCGATGTCCGAGCCGGGCGGTGATGTGGCTTTCGAGGTGAAGATTACGCTGGTGAACCAGGGGACCGACACCTTGTCCTTGGAGTACAAGGATTGGAGCGGTAACACTAGGTCAGTGCCGCTGACCAAAGGGTCGTCACTGGGTCCGGTAGGCAAGTGGGTCACCTACAGTTGGATCGTCACCGATGCCTATTTCAACAACAACATGCCTGGCTCCACTGATTTCCGCATCAACTGCAACAACGATGGCAACGAGATTATTCACATGCTCGTCGTCAAGGGGTTTGAGGGAGCAGAAGTGCCTACCCTGACCCCCACTCCCACTGCATTCCTCACCTTTACGCCTGTCCCTCCTACTGTTACGCTCACCGCTACTCCGGTGCGTAGCCCCACGCCGGAGGGAACTCCCGTCCCACCGCGCGGCACAGTGAGTGAGGGAATGACCGTTGCCCCGCTGGTGGATGGATTGCTGAGCGAGTGGCCTGCATCGGGAGGATTGACTCTGAATATCGCCAGCGCGGATAACTACAATGGCCTGATACAGGGGGACAATGATCTTAGCGCTGAGCTATTCAGCCAGTGGGACTACGACTATCTCTATTTCGCGGTGCGAGTCACTGACGATGCTCTCGTGGCTGATAGTGGGACGTCCATGTGGCACGACGACGTCCTGGAGATTGGACTGGATGGCTTGCACGACTACCAGGGTTGGCAGCCAGATGACCAGCGCTATACTCTGAGGGTGGATGGAGTCCTGGTTGCGCTTCGCGAGGGCACCGGCGTGATCACAGCGGTACACGAGGTGCCGAGCGGGTACCAGATTGAGATGGCCATCCCCTGGCAGAGCCTTGGAGACGTGCCCGTGGCAACGGGACGGACGATAGGCTTCAACCTGGCAGTGAGCGACGATGATGACGGCGGGGGCTATGACGGGCGATTGGTGTATGAGGGAGACAGCACCTTCCCAGGCTCCGCCGACTTTGGCTATGTCGAGCTAGGGGGTGCTGCTGGTGCTACTCCAACCCCCACTGAGGGACCGACATCCACAGCGACTCCACCCTTCACGCCAACGCACACGCCAATCTCTGAGGCGACAATGACACTAACTCCGTCAGCGACGGCAGAGGCCACTCCCACTCCCACTTCGACTATCGAGCCCACGGCCACTGTGACGGAGACTCCGATCGAATCGCGTGGCATCGAGAGCCAGGGAGACGAGAATGCTCCGGTCGTGGACGGGCTGCTCAGCGAATGGCCCACATCGGGAGGATTAGTTCTGAACATCGCCAGTGCTGACACATACAGCGGTCTGATAGAAGGGGACGGCGACCTTAGTGCTGACCTGTATAGCCAATGGGACTACGACAATCTCTATCTGGCCATCCGGGTGTGGGACGACATTCGCGTGTCCGATAGCGGAGCCTCGTTATGGCATGATGATGCCGTGGAGGTCGGTCTGGATGGTCTGTACGATTACCAGGGCTGGCAGTCAGATGATCAACGCTATACACTGAGAGTGGACGGAACTCTGGTGGTGTTTCACGAGGGTACTGGTGTGGTTACGGCGGTGCACGAGGTGCTGGGCGGATACCAGATTGAAATGTCTGTCCCCTGGCAGAGCCTGGGGGGCGTTCCGGTGGTGTCAGGACGGAGGATAGGCCTAAATCTTGGCTTGAGCGACGATGATGACGGCGGAGGCTACGATGCGCGACTGGTGTGGGAGGGGGACAGTACCTTCCCGGGTTCGGCGGACTTCGGACATATCGAACTGATAGGTGTTGCTGGCCCGACGCCGACTCCGACAGTCATCCCCAGTGTCACGCCATCGCCGACGATGACACCATCGCCGACGATGACGCCATCGCCGACGATGACACCATCGCCGACGATGACACCATCGCCGACGATGACACCATCGCCGACGA
>JAKLPW010000407.1 GCA_022013675.1 Anaerolineae bacterium
CAGGTCGAGTACAAAGGCGTATCCTACTGGAGCAATGTCGTGGTATTCTCCCAGGGCGACGCTCTCCTTTCTGTGCCCATAACCGTTTACGATTCGACTAGCAGTAGCGAAGACCTCTGGATCGAGAGGGCACACCTCATCCTGGAGTTCGAGCCTGGGGCGATCGTGGTGCAGGAGATGCATATCTTCGTCAATGGTGGTGACAAGGTCTACGCTAGCTCACTTGAAGGGAGCCGCAGGACCGCACACTTTCCGCTGCCGAGCGGAGCCACTGACCTGGAGATGACCGAGGCCTTGATGACATGCTGCATCGAGATGGTGGAAGGAGGTTTCGCCTACACCAGACCAATCGTTCCGGGAGAGATGGAGTTTTTCTTCAGCTATCGGCTGCCGTACCAGACCACCAGCTATACCCTTTCCAAGAATGTGGTCTATCCCATTCACTCTGCCGAT
Source organism: Anaerolineae bacterium (assembly GCA_022013675.1). GTDB lineage: Bacteria > Chloroflexota > Anaerolineae > JAKLPW01 > JAKLPW01 > JAKLPW01. The sequence goes on from JAKLPW010000407.1 coordinate 454, forward strand.
GTACTAATCGCCGATGAGGGAGTGAAAGTCACGAGCTCGAATCTGACCGCTCGTGAGCCGGTTACCCCCCAGGGTCGCAGGTACCTGCACTTTAGCGCCCAGGGCCTGGCTCAGGGCGATGATCTGACTCTGCAGCTTACCGATCTACCGCTGACCATACAGCCGCGCGAAGTCCAGTCGCCTGTGTCCACGGTCCAGGGAAGGGCCTTCATGGCCCTGGGCGCGCTAGCGGTTCTCCTGGTCCTCAGCTATCCTTTCTGGCGACATCCTCGAGGCGAGAAGAATTAGGCAATTCAGATCCAGGGTCTGGTTGATTCTACTGGTCATCCCCATGCCCAGTCGGCTTAGGCAATACCACCCGGGTGAAGTACTCAGGGCTGTTCCGGGATGCCCAGTGGACATGGATTCCATCCGCATCTTCTGGACCTCAGCCAAAGAAGCGAGGACTCTCTGATTTGGAGAGCCCTCGCTGCGATGTCAGAGTGATACGCACATGAGCACTTCAGGCCTGAGCGGCTACCCACTCTCGCTGAATAGGGTGGGAGGGGTTCGAACCCTCACGGACCGAGGTCCAGCGGATATTATGTCATCAGAGCAAGCAAATCCGCGCCATACAACATGCTTTGTGCCTGTTATGTCTCAAGCCCCCTCTAGTAGGTCTGATCCCCTGAAACCAAGAAGTCCCATTAGGAACTAGCCTCGCATTGTGGTTCAGTACCTGCGGGCACTTTTCAGATTCAGCCAGGATTCTCAATCCCTGGCTTCCTCCCCTGTCTCGGATTACCTGGTGAAGAAGCACCAGGTCTGTCTTGACAGTCCTTGGGGGATTTGCTATAGTCTGAACTAACGTACCAAGGGGAGATCCGATGACCGTTGCTTATGCCTGTGGCAAAGTAATCCTCTTCGGCGAGCACGCCGTGGTCTATGGGCAGCCCGCCATCGCTGTGCCGGTGACTCAGGTTAGAGTCGCGGCGACCGTAGAAGACGCCAGCTCGGGAGAAGGGGTAACCATCGTCGCGAGGAACCTGGATGTGGTCCATCGGCTGGGAGATTCTATCCAGGATGATGGGGTGCACCCTTTGGATCTCACCGTACGTAATACATTCGAGCGCATCGGTCTCTCGGAAGGACGTGACCTGCTCATTGAGGTGTCATCTACGATTCCTATCGCACGGGGGATGGGAAGTGGGGCTGCCGTGGCGACGGCCATCGTGCGGGCTCTGAGCGCTCACTTTGGGGCTGGCCTGACGGCTTCGGATGTGTCCGAGTTGGTCTACAAAACCGAGATTCTGCATCATGGCACGCCTAGCGGCATAGATAACAGTGTCATTGCCTTTGAGAGGCCCGTTTACTTCGTCAAAGGGGAAGGCCCCCAAGCGTTCGAAGTGGGGCAGTCTTTCTCTCTCGTCATAGCAGACACGGGGGCTTCGAGCTCGACCAGGGAGGTCGTCAGGGATGTTCGAGACTACTGGATGGCTGAACGGGAGCGGTATGACACGCTGTTCGCTGACGTGGGTTCCGTAGCCATGGCCGCCAGGGCTTCCATCGCGCGTGGCGACACGGCGGAAGCAGGGCGTTTGATGAACGTGAATCAGGCATTGCTGGAAGAGATAGGGGTCTCATCAGCGGAGATACGTGCTCTCGTCGAGGCCGCCCGGCAGGCGGGAGACTTGGGGGCCAAGCTCTCCGGGGCGGGCAGGGGAGGAAACGTGATCGCCCTGGTGACGCCTGCCGCGCGACAGTGGGTTACGGCGGCATTACAGTCGGCTGGGGCCATCCGCGTCATCGCGACCGAGGTGGTGTAGTCGGGAGCTTGATGGG
>JAKLPW010000408.1 GCA_022013675.1 Anaerolineae bacterium
AGTCGCTCCCGTGCCCGTCCACGTCGAAGCTCCCATCCACGCGCAGCGCAAGGTGTTGTGAATTGTTCGGGTCGTAGCGACGGAGTGCTTGCACCGGAATGTAGGAACCTTCCAGTTTCGGTGCCCACTTCAAGCCGCTGGCAGTGATCCGAGCATGCATCGCTTCTAAGACCGGGAGCATCTCTTCTGGCAGCTCACCGGTGGTGACAACGAGAAGATCGATGTCGCTGCGTTGGGGATCGAGGTCACCGCTGGTCGCTGAGCCGTGCACATACATGCCGGTGAAGTAGTCTCCCAGCACGGCCTGCACGCGTGGTAGTAACACACGAAGCACGGCATTGACGTCGGGGTAAGACGTGGGATCAGTGGCATGGGGTGACATCGAGCACCATCCTTCTAATCACCTGTTGTGGTAGATACCCCATACTCACGAGCTCTCCATGTCGACCCTGGTCATATTCGTGCTGAGGGAGTAATCGCTCTGCTAAATGCCCGTTAGGCTCAGACCGGATGCTCCGAGCCTAACCCAGGGCAAGTTTGGTGAGCTCCGGAAGGGAAAGCGCGGCGGTGGAAACATCAAAACGGGGATTCACTTCCGGTCTCGGCAACGTATCGTTTGAGGAGAGCACTGGTGTCAAGCTAGGTGATGCTCACCAGTTGCCTCGATCCTCAAGGATGAGCTCCGAAAGCGGTTTGCCAGGTGCTCGACCCAATCGCTCGGCCAGTACCCGGCGCTTCTCCTCAGAGACCGGATCAGGTGGTAACATGCCCCGTTCGGGAGGGAGCATGAGCCCTGAGGCAACCAGGATTCGAATGGCCTCTTCCGCTGGGCCTTTCTCCACCTCATCTGTCAGGACCTGAATGCGCACGGCCTGATGCTCCCGCAGATTCAAGGGATCCAGCGGGCGCAAGACACCCTGCTCATATATGGCAGTAACGATCTTGCTCATCGCTCACCCCACTTCGCGTTTCTTCTCTTTACAAACTACTGGACTCTGGGACTATTATACCACAACCAAGGCGATGTGTGAAGTTACGAGAAACATGATCAATCATGTTATGGGTCTTGATAACGTGTACCAACACGTTTTGTGTACCAGGCTCAACGCTCAGTGCCTGGTAACACTCACCGTGGTCGAATTGAACCTGGGCCCGCTCCCGATCTCTTGCGGGGTGCTGCTCATCAGACAATTCAGTGGCTCTCCGGCCAATCCCTCGGATTGCCGTGGTGCCCACACGACCCCCTCACCAACAGCATCAGAGACAGTCGCTTTCATCTGAACCCGTCCGCGTTCATTGGCGACCGTGACGATATTTCCTTCTCCGACACCCAGACGCTCGGCATCGCGAGGGCTTACTGTCAGGAGGGCGGGGATCGGCCCGTAGACCTCCTGAAACTGCGTGCTGGTGTACTTGGGCGTGGCGCTGGTCAGCAAGACGAGACGTCCCTCTTCGACGTCCAGTGGGGCCTGCACCGGCAGGGGATCGAAACCCAACGCCGCAGCTTGGGAGGAACAGAACTCGATCTTCCCCGATTGGGTAGGATAGTTGCTCCGTGGCTTCATCCGCAGGGTGAGCATCTCGCCCGATCTCAGGGATTGGTAATCACCTTCCTCGAACGCGTCCTCGAGCGCATGCTCGACGGCGCTCCAAGGATCCTCGTAGAGCCATTCCTCCGTCAGACGAAGTCGCTGCGCGATCTCTCGCATGACCCACGTCTCCCTGCGGCTATCGGTGACGGGATCGACGGCCTTGGGAGAGAACCGGACGTAGTTGTGACTCCAGGGGATGACCAGGTCGTCTTTCTCGAGGTAGGTCGGCGCGGGGAGAACGACGTCGGCATATTCCGTTGTCTTGGTCCAATGTGTCTCGTGCACCACCACGAAGACGTCCTCTCGAGACAGCCCAGCTCGGAAGGCGTGCAGGTTGGGAAGGGTCATGGCAGGGTTCATGCCATTGACGTAGATGAACTTGAACTCGCCAGCTTCGACGAGGTCGGCAAGCGCTACCTGGCTCACGATCCTCGGCGGCTTGGTGGTGAGCGTCTCTCCAGAGATGAGCGCTACGTCAATCATGAAGGCGTTGCCGTTGGTGTAGAAGAAGCCCCTGTGCAGGCCAAGAAGCGCCGGGAGGAATGACACGGCCCGCACTTGATCGGCACCGTGGTCGCATTTTTGCAGCCCGATTCCAATCATAGTCGCGCTGAGCCAGGCTCTACCGTAAGCGTCCCCCAGCTCTTCGACTTGCTCCCAGGGCACCCCCGTGATTCGCTCTACCCTCTCCGGGCTCCACGCGCGGGCCTCCCGTTTCAGCTCCTCAAACCCGCGAGTCCATTCCTGGATGAACTCCACGTCCACGTAGTCATTCTGTATCAGGTAGTTGACCACGCCATAGCCCAGGGCAACGTCACTTCCCGGCCTGGGTTGAATCCAGAGATCGGCGCTCTTCGCACTCTGGTTTCTCACCGGGTCGATGACCACGATGCGAGCGCCATGATGCTTTCGAGCTTGTTGGGCCAGGGCCCAGATGTGCGGCGAGCTGACGGCGGCGTTGAAGCCCCAGAATACGATGAGGCCCATCGAAAGGAGCTCCATTGGGCTAATGCCGTAGCTGTCGCCATAGTGCAGGGCTAATGCTTCGCGCCCCGACATGGTGCACAAAGCACCATCCGTCAAGGTGGCTCCGATGCAATTCCACAGTCTTCGCGGGAAAGGCTCGGTCAGCAACCCCGTGTTCCCGGCGTAGTCCAGATACAATACTGCCTCTGGGCCATGCTCTTTTAGGACCTCGCCGAGTTCCTGCGACACGACGCTCAGGGCGTTGTCCCAGTCGGTCTGCTCGAAGTGGTCTCCTCGATGCATACAAGGCGCGTCAACTCGATTCTTGTACAGCCTTTCGTGATCCTTGGCCCCACGAGGACAGGTGAAGCCCTGAGTCACTGGGTTTCTCGCATCGTCCCTGACTGCCAGAACCTCTCCCGCCTCTCCCAGCGTGACCATCAATGCGCAGGTATCGTAGCAGTCCCTAGCGCATACGGTTGAGATTTGCTTCATCCTATCCTCCAGTACCCTAGCCCCTTGCCTTTCCTCCAGACCCTTGCTTCTCCTCCAGTACCTTAGCCCCTTGTGGGCGTGTTGGAGAGCACAAACGGGCACAAGGCCCTATGCTACTCGACGAAGAGATGTACTCCTTCACTCCTCAGCAACCACCGTGTTGCGGAGGATGCCTATGCCTTCGATCTCGACCTCGATCACATCCCCGGGCCTGATGAAGATTGGCGGGTTGCGGGTGAATCCCACGCCCGAGGGCGTGCCGGTCATGATCACCGTGCCGGGCAGGAGCGTCATGCTGTGCGAGATGTACGATATGAGCTCTCGGCAGGAGAAGATCAGGTCGTTGGTGTTGGAGGATTGCATCACCTCGCCATTCATGCGGCGACAGATGGGGGCCTCATCGGGATCGAGATCGGTCTCGATCCATGGGCCCAGGGGTGCGAAGGTATCGAAGGATTTGGCCCGTGCCCATTGGAGGTCCAACCGCTTCTGGCAGTCGCGCGCGCTGACGTCGTTGGCGCAGGTATAGCCCAGCACGTAGTCGAGAGCGTCGTTGGGGCTCACGTTGCGAGCCTTCCGGCCTATGATGATGGCGAGTTCGCACTCGCAGTCGACTTCGTTGGGCGCTACTTTTGGCAGCATAATGTGATCCTCGGGACCACAGAGCGCGCTAGTGGCTTTCAGGAAGATCAGAGGGCGCTCGGGCAGAGGTTTTCCGGTCTCCTCGGCGTGCCCCCGGTAGTTGAGCCCGATGGCGATGATATTGGGTGGCTCCACCGGGGCCATGAGTCTGACGCTAGCCAGGGGGATGGTCTCGTCGGTGGGCTTCCATTCTCCGAAGATGTCGCCCTTGATGATTTGAAGGGTGTCGTTCTCCAGCATGAGGCCGTACAGGCAAGTCCCATCCTGGTTGCGAAAGCGTGCGATCCGGGTCATTGTCATCCTCCTCTGTTGGTATTCAAGTTGGTAGTTGAATGCTTACATTCTAATGGTGTCAGAAGGGTATGTCAACTCACGCCACCCTCCCAGACTTCGGAAGTCTACCGCCTCCTCCCGCAGGTTCTTCCCCGTGACTCCTCATGAGCGAGAAAGGATCCGACGGAGCCAACTTTACCCTTGCTACGCTAGAAACCTGCAGGAGGGTGAGCACACAACCGCTGCCTCCCGCAGGTTCTTCCCCGTGACTTCTCATGAGCGAGAAAGGATCCGATTGAGCCAATTTTGCCCCTGCTACGCTAGGAACCTGCGGGAGGGTGACCGAAGTCTCTGTTCAATAGAGATGCGTTGCCCTCCAGCACTCGATCATTCAACCTTCGCAGAGCCACGTAACCGGACGGGTCAGCGTGCAGTGGGTAGATGCTGTTGTTGTGCAGCAGCGGGTCAGCATTCGTCTCAACTGTTCCCTGGGCCACAGCGAGTTCCCATTCCACGGTTCCTGGGATGGGGGAGTAGAGGGCTAGCTTGACACTGGCACCGCAGTCGTGCACGTATGCGATGCTCTCCTCGACCTCAGATGCCGGTTGGCCCGGAAGGCCCGCCAGGATGTAGATGCCGATCTGCGAGCTGGTGAAACCGGCCTGGCGCAGGAACGTGATGGCCTGCCGCACTTCAGGGGCCTCCACTTTATCGCCCATGTGATGTTGCCGCACCGCGTTTGTGGTTTCCAATCCCAGTCGAATGGTCTTGAACCCGGCCCGGAACATCTTGGCGGCCAGTTCAGCACTCATGTGCCGCGCGTGCAGTCCGTTGGGGGTGTGGAAGTGGCATGACAGCCCCCGCTGCAGGATACCGTCGAGGATGATCTCGATGTGATGTTTGGCATCTACCAGAAGGGCGTCGTCGTAGAAGGCGAAATCCGTCACGCCGAAGGTGCGATGATGGTACTCGATTTCGTCCACCACGGAGATGGGATCTCGCCGTGCGAACCCAGGAGGATGGAGCAGGCGGGAGGCGCAGTACGTACAATGAAAAGGGCAGCCGCGAGAGGTGAGGATGGCCACGTGCTCCACTACCCGGCGCAGGTCGTGGGCCGGGTAGGGACAGTCATCCAGAGAGCGGGGAATTCGTCCGGGATCAGGCACGTTCCTGGTGAGCTTGTCAAGCAGCGCGAGTACCTGGGTCTCTCCAGGTCCTTCCAAGACGTGGTCGGCCCCGGAGAGCCGCGCGTGTTCGGGGCACAGGGTGGCGTATATGCCCCCAAGGACAGTGGGGACGTCTGGGTAGAAGTCCCTCACTTGCTTGAGGGCCATCCATGGCCCTGGGTACCAATAGGTCATGCCAGAAGTGACCAGGACCGCATCGGGCCGTTCGGTGCGCTCTAGCTCTTTGGTGAAGGTCTCCAGGGGGATGCCATAGCGACCGTAGTACCTGGGGATGTGGGTCAAGGCGGCCGGTTTGTCCAGGATGGTCTTGTGGTATTTGCCACACCCGTAGCGATTGCTTCTCGGGTTCTTCCTCCCTGATACGCTGGGTGTATCAGGATGGTGGCGATCCAGGCAGTCTATGAGCGTTAGGTCGTAGCCATATTCTCGTATCATCGCCGCGATATAGAGCAGGCCCAGAGGCTCGCTCCAGAGGTCGTAGGCCGCGAAGTCGTATATCCAGGGGGCTATGAGTAGGATGTTGCCTTTCATTTGCCGTTCTCCCGGGGGGTCGGTCGGGAGACCTTCCCCAACGTAAAGGGTCGGTCGGGAGACCTTCCCCAACGTAAAGGGTCGGTCGGGAGACCTTCCCCAACGTAAAGGGTCGGTCGGGAGACCTTCCCCAACGGGAGGGTCGGTCGGGAGACCTTCCCCAACGGGAGGGTCGGTCAGGAGACCTTCCCCAACGGGAGGGTCGGTCGGGAGACCTTCCCCAACGAAAGTACTCAGAGTAGTCGTTTTCTACCGACTTCGGGCCAGCCGTGGCGGTGCATTAGTTCCACGAGAGGTCCTATAGGTAGGGCTTCTCTGACGTGGCCGTCGCGCCCGACTATGGTGTGGGCCTGAAACATTGAGTCTATCACGGCTTCCTCGGTGGCCTCCACGGTGGCCTGAAAGAGGCAGTTCATGACGTGAGCTCGTTCGGCTACCATCTCCTGGGTCCTGAGCCAGGACTCGCCGTCATGGGGGTGCCGGTTCGTGGTAGAGAAGGCGATGGCAAAGTCACCGCTGCCTTGACCGTGCGTGGAGCCGGTGCGAGCCAGGCCGGCAGCAGCGCGCCGCGCAATGCGCGTCAACTGACGCGAGGTCAGAGGAGCATCGGTGGCCAGCACGATCATCACGGAGCCGCCGTCTGGCAGGGGAGGGGTGGATGAG
>JAKLPW010000409.1 GCA_022013675.1 Anaerolineae bacterium
AATCAACGTTGTTGAGAACGGCCCCAATTATCTTGGCGTTGACCTTCTCTAGCATGGCGATCGCCATGCTAGAGAAGGTCAACGCCAAGATAATTGGGGCCGTTCTCAACAACGTTGATTTGGACACTGGCCTTAACCGTTACTACTCGACCGAAGGAAGCGAATGGTAAAGCGTAGGGCAGCAGAGGAGCGATCTTCCCTCAGTGCCCTTGACCTCCCATAGGAGCCGTATGCGTGCTCACAAGCATTCACCGGTAGGGATGATCGACCTGCACAGTCACATACTTCCCATGATCGACGATGGTGCTCAAAGCCTGAGAGAAGCCCTGGAGATGGCCCAGCTTGCGTGGGAAGATGGCATCACACAGATGGTCGCCACTCCTCATGACACGGGCTGGGGCGGAAGCTGGCAAAGCACCAGGGAAGGCGTGCAAACACTGCAAGCAGAGATGAACAATCACGAGATACCCCTGCAAGTTCTTCCTGGGCTGGAGATTCTCATAGATCTGGATACCCCCCAACAAGCCCGCGAGGGACATCTCCTGGCACTGAACGATTCGCGCTACCTGCTGATCGAACTCCCTTTCACCCACTACCCCCCATACACCGATCATGTCATCTTCGAGCTACAGGTGGCCGGATTCGTGCCAATCCTGGCCCATCCGGAGAGATACTCTTATCTAAAGACTAACCCAATGAGGTTGTTCGCCCTGGTAGAACGGGGCGCATTGGTTCAGGTGACTACAAACAGCATACTGGGCGAATTTGGTGCCGCCGTCCGAGACTTCTCCAGGCTACTCTTGGAGCACAATCTTGCCCATGTCATCGCATCCGACGCTCACGGGGCAAATGTCCGTCCCCCCACCCTTTCTCAAGCCATCGAGATTGCCTCCCGCTGGATCGGAGAGCAGCAGGCAACAGCTATGGTGACGTCCGTCCCGGAGGCGATTGTAAATGACCAACCTTGGCAACCAGAATCTCCCGTAGAACCCAAGCCTGAGCGTCGCTGGTTCCAAACCAGGTAATGACATCTGTATCTGGCAATTCAATCTCAAATCCCAGGAGAAGACCTCACATGAAAGCTCTGATACTAAGCGGCGGCAAAGGAACCCGATTGCGTCCCCTGACCTATACCTGCGCCAAGCAACTCGTGCCCGTAGCCAATAAGCCCGTCCTCTTCCGGGTCATCGAGGCCATCGTGGCAGCCGGCATCACGGACATAGGCATCGTCGTCGGAGACACGGCTCCTGAGATCAAAGCCGCGGCGGGAGACGGGTCCCAGTGGGAAGCGAAGATCACGTACATCCAGCAACAGGCTCCTTTGGGATTGGCACACGCCGTCAAGATTTCGGAAGACTTCCTCACCAACGACCGTTTTGTGATGTTCCTAGGAGACAACGTCATCGAAGGTGGCGTCACTGCGCTGGTGGAGCAATTTACAGCCTCCGACTGGAATGCACAGATCGTCCTGAAGAGCGTGCCCAATCCTCAGCAATTCGGGGTGGCCGAGCTGGACTCTGGGCGTATCATCCGTCTGGTGGAGAAACCAGCGGAACCTAAGAGCGATCTGGCTGTCGTGGGAATCTACATGTTCGACCGGACCATCTTCAAAGCAGTGAACAGCATCGAGCCTTCCTGGCGCGGCGAACTGGAGATCACCGACGCCATCCAATACCTGGTAGACGAGGGACAGAAAGTGTATCCCTACATCCACAAGGGCTGGTGGATCGACACCGGGAAAATGGAAGATATGCTCACCGCGAATCGACTGATCCTCGAAGCCCTGGAATATCGCATGGAGGGATCTGTGGACAGCAAGTCACAGCTAGTGGGGAAGGTGATTATCGAGGAGGGAGCAGAGATAATCAACAGTGTCATCCGCGGCCCAGCCATCATTGGGGAACACACCCGGATTGTCAACTCCTACATTGGCCCCTTCACGTCTATCTATCACCATTGCTTGATCGAAGAGACCGAAATTGAGTTCAGCATGGTCCTGGAGAACAGCCGTATCGTCGATATTGAGCAGCGCATCGATCACAGCTTGATCGGACGAAATGTCGAGGTTACCAAGTCGTCGGTGAAACCCAGAGCCTACAGATTAGTACTGGGCGATCATAGCAGGGTGGGTATACTATAATTGGGTGGGTATGCCAGAAACCGACTCAACCCGAGACAAACCACCTGGCAAGGCCCGTGCTCCCTGACAAATCAAGCGGGAGCGGTGCGAAAGCTTATGCATGGATGCCTATACGCGGTCTGCTCGCCGGACGGATTTTCGCCGCCAATTGTGGATAACTAACCCTTTCTTGTGGATAATCCGACTCGCTTGGGGATAACTTATGTTCTGCAAAGACTTCCGCGGACTGCCAAAAATCACTCTTTTTTCGAAGTAGGTTGACCATATCCGCCTATGCTGGAGGGTTTCAACTAGACGTAGTGCGCATCGACTTTTCTACACCCAGATGTTGCTATACCTACCTGGGGTACCCGCAAAATGTGCTCTTCACTCGCCCTTCACAACTTTCCCTGCGTATCCCCAGGATTTCCCCATAAGTTTCCACAGATCTATCCTTGGGCCGCCGGCCCTCCCTTCCTAGATATGGGCCTCTCACATAGGTCTTGCTGCCAGCCCTTGTGGTCACCAGGCAGGTTGGCCCAGCGCTTTCGGAGTTATCCACTTCTCCTCGTCCTTACTACTACTTCTACTATTTTGATATATAGATATATACTATGATGTTCTACTAATCATATTCACTTGCATATAGACAAAAGGCATAGTATGATAGATATATCGTGATTGCGACAGTGAAAGAGATATTTCTTTTCTTTGAAATGACTTGCACTGAGAAAGAAGATGTAGTATCATAGTTATTGGATTGCTCCTTAGCCGCCTGTCCTTTTTCGCAGCCAAGTGGGAGGAGGTGGTGCCTACGAAATCTCGGGTGAATTAAGTCGGTCTTGACCCCATTAGTCCTAGTTTAACAAGGAGAAGCGCAAATGAAGAGAACACGATTCAGTCTGAGGTTGTTGGCTCTAGTAGTGCTCGTCGCATTGCTCGTCCCCATACTCTTGGTTGGCTGCAAGCCTAAGCCGGCCGCCCTTGGGACAAAAGACAATCCGCTTATTCTGTCCTTCGTCCCATCTGGTGACACACCGGATATCATCGAGAGCGCCGAGGAAATCGCAAAGATCCTTTCGGAGAAAACCGGCTACGTCATCGAGGGAAACATCGCCACCAGTTACGTCGCGGTTATCGAAGCCATGTGCAGTGGCAAGGCGCACATGGGCACTTTGGCCACTTTCGCCTACATCCTGGCTCACGAGAAGTGCGGTGTGGAGTGTGCTCTGGTCAGTGCCCGCTACGGTAGAGCCTACTACAACGGTGAGATCATCGCTGGAGTGGACACTGGCATCAAGACCCTGGCGGATCTCAAGGGTAAGACCATGTGCTGGGTGGATGCGGCCTCTACCTCAGGCTACATTATCCCTAGGATCATGCTCATGGCAGCAGGGGTGGATCCGGATAAGGACCTCGCCCAGCAGACAGAAGCCGGCGGCCATGACGCCGTCGCCCTGGCGGTATACAAA
>JAKLPW010000410.1 GCA_022013675.1 Anaerolineae bacterium
AGTCACCTTCTGGCTTGGGCAGGAAACCATCTAGGATGAGGAGGAGCAGATCTCGCGTCGGTCACAAGTCTGATCACAGGGACAAGAACGGGAAAGGGCTAACCCCTGATGGAATCATGCACCCATCACAAAACTTCGAACGATCACACCACTAGAACCCGATGGGTGCGGGAGTAGTCTGTCAACTAGTATAATACACTGTCTCTATCAAAATCTACCATTTTGGCGTCAGAATCTATCCCTTTGCCCCCGCGAGCAAGAGATGGCGCTGCAAGCAGCGCTCCTACGATCGTATGGACTGCGTGGGAGGAGAAGGTAGGGGCATTGTGTGCTGTCAATGCTGTCTTATTAAAATGATAACGAGCATGCCAGATTTGATCAAAACGCGAGTCAGGGAGTACAATAGCAGGTAATAGTGTTCCAGCACCTTACATGCTAGGAGGACTCACCATGACTCGCGCTAGATCAAGTATAGTCCATAAAGTGCACAGGAGTCAACTGTCGCTGAATCGGCGCTTGCGGCGTTGGTTGGCCAAAGAACTCAAGGGTCTCAGAGGCGTCATTGGTCTGAGTGCCACGCGATGCCGAGCAGAGCACTATCGCAAGCATTTTGGATCCTTCAGTCATGCTAGCCTATTGCTTTTCCATGGTCTTTCGGGTGGTGCAAGTTTACGGCAGAGCTTTGCAGCCTTTGCAGCGTGTGAGGGCTTGGTTTCGCTGAGCGGCTTGATGGCCACAAATGCATCGGGCCAAGACGAACTAGGAGTAAGCTTCAGTCAGTTTGCCGCCTCGAACACCTCACGTCCGGCTGAGTTTCTGGGAGGAATCATCCCGTATCTAGTCAAGCGAGTACGGCACAGAGAAGGCCGGATGAATGGCCACATACCCGCGAATTTGCGTATGCTAGACACCACCTTTCTGGCTATCAGCCTGAAGCTAGCCCCGTGGGTGAAAGTCAGGGGGCACGTAGCAGGCGTACAGTTACAAGTTGAATACGTGCCAGCCCTTGATCTGCCAGAACACGTGGTACTGACCGATTCACACGCCAATGATTACAACAGACTGGATGAAGCGATCATGAAACAACCCGCCAGGTTAGTAGCCCTGCGAGGTCAGACTTTGGTCGTGGACTTGGGCTACTACAGTCATCGTCGCTTCGAATGTCTATCGAATGCCGGGGTACATTGGTTGAGTCGCCTGAATAAGCAAGCGACCGTACATGTGCACCAGAAACTCCCCTTACCCCAGACCTTGCCTTTGCTGGACACGGGACGGATTACTATCTTGAAGCATCAGGTCATAACGCTTGGCAGTCCAAACAATCGCGCTGGGGCTGTATTGCAGAATGTTCGTCGGGTCACGGCCAGAGTGGAACCGCATCCCAAAGCCGCCAAACAAGGCGACAAACCCGTGGTCTATGACTTGGTCACAGACCGCTGGGATCTGGACACAATAGAAGTAGTCCAAGCATACGTGTGGCGCTGGCAAATCGAGATCTTCTTCCGCTGGCTGAAAAGCCATGTGCACCTGACTCGTTGGCTGGGCTACAGCGCCAATGCTGTTGCATTGACCGTATACCTGGCAATTGTTATCCACCTGTTATGCGCTCTGGTCACTCGTGAGTTGGGGTTTCGTCAGCGCACCCCAGCCCTGCTACGCCGAATGGCTTGGATCTTGGCGCAACTCACAAGCGATGATATCCCCCAGGAGATGGAAGCGCGGCAACTCACTTTTCCAGGGTGGATGGCCAAACAACTCGTTCCCACCTAGCACTTTTTAATAAGACAGCATTGTTGTGTGCTGTGCCCTGTTCGTCGCGGTGGATGGATTGCGCGGGGTGGTAGGCGAGGACGCGTGGCAAGGGATAGAGCGGCAAGAAAGGGCGCGGAAAGCAAGAGAGGGCACGGAGAAATCAAGGAGAGCCGTTCGTGTCTTGGCTATCCCAGGACGTTGGCTCCCAGCCCTCGGGTGGCAATCCAGGCGCGGAATAGGGCCAGGGACGAGATCTCCATCAGGGTGAACAAGAGCCCCAGGACCAATGGGAGCCAGAGATCGCTCCATGTGTCTGCCTGTTCCTCGCGGCGTAACAGGACCAGCACCCCCGTGGTGTTTACCAGTGTCAGAGTCATGAGCAAGCCCGCCACGCCAAGGAGTGCTAGAGCTTGAAGCGTAGCGGACATCTCGGAGTGGGCCACAACCGCGAGGAACGCCACAATTGCCAGGGGAGCCGCCAGCGAACGAAGCTCGGGTGTCGCCGGGTGGGGATCGGGTTCCCTCCAGGTGACGAAGTTGAAGAGGGGGTGTATCAGGGTGGCCAGTGCCAGACCGTTTAGCATCCCTGTGACTAGCCTGAGCGTGTTGTGCGGAGCGTAGAGATATGGCACTCCGGGTATCAGGGTCAGGAAGGAATTGAAGCCATCCAGGGCCCAGAGAGCGATGAACACTGCCAGCACGACTATGACGCTCACAGGAGGCAAGGCTGTGGCTTTGGAGCGCCGCCCGAGTCGCCAGGTCAGCAGCCCGATCAGCGCTCCCAGGTAGGTACCAAAGCAGCGCGCGCAAAGGGGCAGCGCTTCCTCGTGTACCACGAAAGAGTGAGCGGCTATCTGGTGACAGACGCCGCTCAGGAACCAACGCAAGACAGTCATGATAGGCTAGCCTGCTCCGCTTCCTCCCCCTCCGCCTCCGCCGCCGCCCCCACCGCCTCCGCCGCTGAAACCGCCACTGCCGGAACTGCTGGGCGAACTGGAGAGCGTTTTGGAGGCTGAATCGAGCATCTGGAAGAGACCGTCGCTCATGCTCTGCAGCGAAGTAGCCATGCCGTCGCTGACTTGCTGCAAGGAAGGGATGCTACCCACTGAGCCACTACCTTGTCCCATGGGGACAGGGGTCGCTCCCCAGCGTCGAACATGATACCCGTAGGGAACGTACCAGATGGGTGCGGACGTGCCGACAGCCGAGAATTTGCGAACCCAGTCTTTCTCCACTCCAAGCGCAATAGCGTAGGGCAGGTAGCGGTCGAAGATGTCCTGGGCCGCGCTCAGATCGGTATGATCCTCGATGTCTTGTAGGTAGCGCTTGAATGCCTTGCATCTCGCCGCTTCCTCGGCTCCCTTCTGTGTCTTCCGGGGCATGGCCATGCTTACTATCATCAGTATGAGGGAAATCACCCCCATGCTAGCGAAAGGGCAGAAGGCCATCTCGGTGTAGTCGGACAGGAATATCCCCAGAAACACCGCTGCCACGATCGAGAAGACCGTACCGATCACGCCGAAGACGATGTACTTGCCCCTCGTCTTCTCGGGGCTGACCTTGAAGAAGCCTCGTTTCACAACCTCTTTGTACAAGCGTTTCTGAATCTCGGGAACCGCGGTGTAGAACTTATTGGTCAAATCCGAGAGCTTGCGCCGGGATGAACCTCCGAATATTCTCGTCAGCAGATAGCGCTCATAGGGAATCAATCCCTTGACCAGATCCGGATGTTTGGCAAGGTCCGCCTTCTCGAAGTAGAAATCGTTGCTGTGCCCCAACCCAAAGAACGTCTTCTTCTGGATTTCCTGAATGCGCATGATGCCGCGTCGGGCCAGGTCTATGATGGTGGCGACGATGTCGGCCATGTCAGCCTTCTCGTCCACCAGAGTGCCCGCCAGGCCCGGAGGAAGGTCGGCGGGTGGCTCCGTGAGATACTCTGCTACCAGTCCCACGGGGACGTCCCTTCCTCTAGAGTGCCAAAGTAGGTAGACGCCCACGATTCCGCCGATCATGACCAATAACCCCACGACCAGCAGAGTCAGGTTCACGAGGTCACGATAGTTCTCATTGTAGCTCTGGAGCCGGTCTGCTTTCAACTGCCAGGCCGCCGGACTGCCCGGGACGACGCCGTGTGGGAACTGTACGCGGACTTCCAGCTCTTGCCCGGGGGCAAGTTCGCCGGAGGTGAAGCGCACGGTGCTGCCATCGAGAACCACTATCTCGGCCGGCACACCGTAGGCTGCTGTTACCAGATCGTTGATGGCAAAGGTCGCCGGCAGGTGCACTGTGACCTGGGAAGACTTGATGGGGAAGGTTCGGTCTCTGTCCACGGCTTTCCACCAGAGTTGGTCTCCGCCCTCGTAGTAGCGCAGCGCACCTTTGATGGTGTAGGCGATGTTGAATGTGCGGGAGGCATCGCTGGTGTAGGGATAGTACCAGGTGATCCGAAAGGCATTGTCCTCCCATTCGGTCCAGAAGGTGTAGTCGCGCTCCTGCCCCCGGACGTAGTGGCGATCCCCCTCCCATACCTCCACATCGGAGATATCGTCGAACTTGTTGCGCGTGACGTAGATGTAGGCATAGTGGAAGCTGCCCTTGGTGAAGACGAACTTGCGCGTTTCTACGATGCGGATATCGGAGTTGGACAAGACGGTGATGTCGGAGTTCACGGACTCCTGATAGTAGACTTTGTCTTGTGCCTGCACGACCGATGTACCCACTAGACAGAACAGCATTGCGATGAAGGTGATCGTCAATCTAAAACGCTTGCTTGTCATAAGTTTCCTCCTCTAATCACGAATCGTAATCACGAATGACACGAATGGTGCGTCGCGAATGACACGAATGGTGTATCGCGAATGACACGAATGGTGTATCGCGAATGACACGAATTCGTGAAATTCGTGATCACTAGCCGCAAACCTGGCGGAAGACGCGCATGAAGTTACCGCCCAGAACCTTGCGTACATCATCCTCTCCGTAGCCGCGCTCCAGCAGACCGACCGTGATGTTGGGGAAGCAGGTAGCGTCCTCCAGTCCAGTGGGGGGTGGTGGCGGGAACCCGTCGAAATCGGAGCCGAGTCCCACGTGGTCAATGCCTGCAACCTTCACGATATAGTCTATGTGGTCGAGCAGGTATCCCAGGGAAGCCCGTTTCCAATCCTCGTCGAGGAAATAGGGCACGAAAGTCACGCCCACGACACCGCCCGTGCGGGCGATGCCCGCCAGTTGCTGGTCGGTCAGATTACGCGCAACGGAGCGAAGAGCGTGAGCGTTGGCGTGGGACGCGATGACAGGCGACTGGCTGATCTCCAATACGTCTCGCACGCCGGCCGGAGCCAGGTGGGCCACGTCTATCATGATGCCCAGACGGTTCATCTCCTCCACCAACTCGACGCCGAAATTGGTGAGTCCGCCGCCGGTGCGGGTCTCGTTGACGCCATCGGCAGCGCGATTGCGAAGGCTCCAGGTGATGCCTAGGTTGCGTACGCCCAGTCGGTGGTAGACGCGCAATAGGGCCAGCTCCCCTTCCAAGGACTCGGCTCCCTCTATGGCGATGATGGCCGCGATCTTGCCATCGGCCTTGGCACGCTCGACGTCCGCTGCCGTGGTGGCCAGGATCACGTCGTCGGTGCAACGGTCAAAGAGGGCATGGAAGGCATCGAGGGCTCGCAGGGTCTGGTGTGCCGCCCGTCCGAGGTACTCGCGCCGGACGTAGATGGCGAATATCTGGGCCGTGACGCCTCCTTCCTGAAGGCGGGGCAGGTCCAGGTGCCCTTCAGACGAGCGCTGTTCCAGGGTGCGTTTGTCCTCCAGCACGTCCAAGATGCTGTCGCAGTGCGCGTCGAATACGATGCATTGTTGGTGAAGCTTGCTGGCTTCCATGGGCAGTAAGTCCTCTCTATGGATTACGTAGCATGGTAGGGTGCGGTTGCACTCGTTGAGAGACGGCTCGATTATAGCACATCCGTTTGTGACTGGCAATATTAGGGAGCGGGCGATGGATGGGATTAGCAGGATTGAGGGAACAGCGTTTTGCCAAACTGCTTCGGGTAGCGTACAATACGAGTGGAGCCGAGACCAAAAGGAAAGGACAGACGAAAGCATGCAGGAAATCCAGGAGTTTGCCCACACAGTCATTGATAACGTCGAGAAGGTCATCGTCGGCAAGAGAGCGGCTATCGAGATGCTCATGGTGGCGCTCCTGTGCGAAGGTCACGTGCTGATCGAGGATGTCCCGGGAGTGGGCAAAACGATGCTGGCCCGCGCGATGGCAGTATCTCTGGGATGCTCTTTCAAGAGGTTGCAGTGCACCCCCGACCTTCTGCCCAACGACGTAACGGGTGTTTCGATCTATAACCAGAAGACGGGACAGTTCGAGTTTCGGCCTGGCCCGGCTTTCGTCAACATTCTGCTGACCGACGAGATCAATCGCGCCACGCCGCGCACCCAGTCTGCTCTTCTGGAGTGTATGGGCGAGCAGCAGATCACCGTGGATGGCGTGACCAGACCACTGGAGCGTCCTTTCCTGGTGATGGCTACCCAGAATCCCATCGAGTATGAGGGCACTTTCCCCTTGCCCGAGGCCCAACTGGATCGTTTCCTGATGCGGCTGCACCTGGGCTATCCTTCCCTGACCGATGAGCGCCAGATACTCTTCAACCTGCGCCGGGTGCATCCTATCGAAGAGTTGGAGCAAGCGGTGGACGGGAAACGCCTGCTGGAACTTCAGCGGCAGGTGTGGGAGATACACGTTGATGAGACGATCCAGGACTACATCGTGCGGTTGGTACAGGCCACGCGCGAGCATCGCGACCTGGCGCTGGGAGCCAGCCCAAGGGGCAGTTTGGCGCTCTTCAAGACTGCCCAGGCACTGGCCGCTATTCGAGGCCGGGACTATGTGCTCCCGGACGACGTGAAGCTCCTGGTGCCTCTGACTCTAAGTCACCGCCTCATCATCAATCCTGAGAGTGCGTTGAGGGGGAAAACGGCTCAGCGAGTATTGGGTGAGGTAGTGGAAAAGGTGGAGCTGGATATTGGTGAGCTGCGTTGAGGCTTACTCTTGAGCGAAGACTTCCGAAGTCTCTGATGGTCGATGAGAAGATGGTGCTATCTATCCTGGTGGTCCTATCGAGGTGGTTGGGTGTATACATAGGCAAGACTTCGGAAGTCTGGGGTGAGGGGCACGATGACTGAAAACCTGCTTCTGCTCATCCTGACCGTGTTCGGCCTTGCCGTCCTCTTGCGGGTTGAGTTCTTCTTCTACATCCTATACCTTCTCTTCGGGGTTTACTTCCTGGCGCAGGTCTGGACCAGGCGCTCCATGCGCCAGATCACCCACACGCGGGCGTTCACTCGCCGCGTCTTCCTGGGTGAGAAAATCGAGGTGGAGTTGGAGATCACCAACAGTGGTCTTCTGCCTGTCCCGTGGCTCAAGGTCAACGAAACCCTGCCCATCGAACTCACGTCTCCTAGTTTCTACCGCCGGGTGGTCTCTCTGGCCCCCCACGAACATCTGGTGCTGCGCTATGAGCTGGATGGCCGTCGCAGAGGCTGTTATCGCTTGGGGCCCCTACGCCTAAGCACCGGAGACATCTTTGGTATCGGGGATCTGGAGGTCAGGGAACCAGATTCCCAGGCAGACAACCTCACTGTCTATCCGGAGATCGTGCCCTTGCGCAAGCTAGGGCTTCCTTCCCACACACCCTTTGGCACGCTGCCCAGCAAAGAGCGCATCTTCGAAGACCCCACGCGCATAACGGGAGTGCGCGACTACTACTCGGGAGATAGCCTGCGACGCATCGACTGGAAAACGAGCGCCTCCGTGGGCAGGCTACAGGTGAAGCAATACGAACCGGCTATCTCCCTGGAGACGGCCGTTTACCTCAACCTCAACAAGGACGAATACCTGGGGGGTAGCTGGCGGCAGGCTACGGAACTGGCCATCGTCGTCGCGGCCTCACTGGCCACCCACCTGGTGGAGGAGCGGCAGGCGGTAGGTCTCTGCACGAACGGAGTGGACCCCCTGAACGGTGAAGATGATGCACTTGCGCTCCTCGTACGCAAAGGACGGCCCCATTTGATGAGCGTACTCGATGTCCTGGCCCGGGTGCAGGCTGGAGAAACCGATCCCTTCGTGGGCCTCCTCAGACAACAGAGCATCGACCTCCCCTGGGGCTCTACCGCCGTGGCCATCACGCCCGCGGAATCGGAGGAACTCTTTCCCTCGCTCA
This sequence comes from Anaerolineae bacterium, assembly GCA_022013675.1. GTDB lineage: Bacteria > Chloroflexota > Anaerolineae > JAKLPW01 > JAKLPW01 > JAKLPW01. The sequence goes on from JAKLPW010000410.1 coordinate 7,986, forward strand.
TTCAGATGCAGCGCCGGGGGTTCAACGTTGTCCTGATTCTGGTGGCCCCCACCGCGTCATTTCGCTCAACCCGGGCAAGGGCCCGCCAACTTGGCATTCAGGCTTATCGGATCACGCGACGGGAGGAGATGGATGTCTGGCAGTGAGACGCGGACGGGGGAGGGGCCCCCACTGGTAGACCCCCCCCAGTTGGGCACCAACCTGGTGGGCACTATCCGCTCTTTGTTGATTGCGGGGATGATGGCCTGTGTGGTCGTCTCCCTCGTGGGCGTCGTGCAGCGCGTCGCACCCTACTGGCCCGGGCAGTATCTGGCCCTCCTGGCCTTCGTCGTCTGTTTGGAGGGTATCGCAACCGAGCGCCTGCTTAAAGGATACTCGTTGGGGTCGGGAACCAGGCTACAAGTCCGGGTAGTGGAGTGGGTCCTGATCCTGGTCGTGCTGCGGCTGGTGCTCTCGCTCCTAGGTGGCTGGGCGAGTCTGGCAGGCGATGTGTCCCGGTGGATGGCGGACCCGGGAGCGATATTCGATGTGGCCTACCTGACGACGGCCTTGATACTCCTGATTGTGTGGCAGACCAGCATCTCTCTAGCTAACGATCTCTTGCTCCTGGAGACCAGCGCGTACGTTGAGCCTGCGCCGCCCACCACTTCCGATCGGTTCTGGATTTGGATTACCCGGCCAAAGGACAGGACAGATACACAGGCAGCTATGCGTCATTTGAGCACTGTTTTTTCTGGGGGGGGTGTGCTGCTGCTCATCTTCACCGGACTCGCTCACATGGACCTTCAACTCCTGGTCCGTCTGGAGCACCCCTCGACGTCAGGGATCGTACTCACGGCACTGGTCTACTTTTTGCTGGGACTGGCGCTTCTCAGTCAGGCTCAGTTCTCCTCCTTGCACTATCAGTAGCAGTTCGAT
>JAKLPW010000411.1 GCA_022013675.1 Anaerolineae bacterium
CGACCCAGCTCCTTCAGGGAATCGCATATTCCGGGTTGGCTGAGGTCGAATTCATGTATGACCCGAAACACGCCCGATTTGAGCTTCTGGAAGTCAACGCCAGGCTCTGGGGCTGGCACTCCTTAGCCTCTCGTGCGGGACTCGATCTGCCGTATCTGGTATACGCCGATGCTGTCGGAAAAGAGGCCCCCGTAGGAGCGTTGCGGGAAGATGTGAAGTGGGTTCGACTCGTGACAGATGTTCCGACGGCCATTCAGGAGATGCTGTCGGGAAGACTGACGGTTCGAGAGTACTTGGGATCTGTGGCCGGTGAGATGGAGTTTGCAGTGTTTTCGCTCCGCGATCCACTTCCATTCCTCGCCGACCTGCTTCTCATACCTTACTACGGGATACACAGGGGGTTCTAGAGATGTTCAAGAGAGTTCTTCTCATAGCGCCTCCATCGTCTAGCTACCTGGGGGCAGTCAGGCTACCCAGCAACCTTGGCTATCTGGCCCAGTCTCTCCTTGATGCGGGGATCGAGCACGCAGTGGAGGACATGCGTGCCCGTGGGCGACTATCGGTACTGAGAAAGAGAATCCGTGACTTTCAGCCAGATCTGATTGGGGTGAGCCTGGTCAGCCTCGAATACAAACGGTCCTATGAGCTGATTCATGATATCAAAGAGCAGTATCCACAGGCCGCGATTGTGGTGGGTGGCGCACACGTGTCTGCCTTGAAGGAGGTTATCCTCGAGGAGTGCCCGGATATCGATTTCGGCATCCTTCAGGAGGGGGAGAAGGCACTCATCCAACTCTGCAAAGGAGAGACCCCCTTTGATCAAATGCCTGGTCTGATATACCGAAGCAACGGTGTCGTGGCTTCTGGTCCCGAACCGGAACTCATCAGGGATCTGGATAGTATCGCCTTCCCCAGGTACGACCATTTCGATATCAACAGGTATGTGAGGGAGATCCCGCTCATCACGAGCCGTGGCTGTCCCTATCGCTGCATCTTCTGTGCCCACAGCCTGATGAAAAGTGAGTTCCGTTCCAGAAGCGCAGAGAATGTAGTAGATGAAATCGAGTACTGGTACGCTCAAGGAGTCAGGCAGTTCGTTGTGGATGATGACAACTTCACGTTGCTGAAAGAGCGTGTACATGATATCTGTGATCAGATCGAAGGGCGTGGGCTGGAAGGCCTCTTCATCCGTTGTGCCAACGGAATCCGAGCAGACAAGGTGGACCGTGGGTTGCTGACCAGGATGAAGGAAGTTGGCGTCAGAACGGTAGGCTTTGGTGCCGATGGGGGCAATAACCACGTGCTGTTGGATATCGTGCACAAGGGGGAGACGATCGAGACGATCGAGCAGGCCCTGCAGGATGCCATTGATGTCGGGATGGGAGTCAGGCTTTTCATCATCGTTGGACACCCGGGCGAGACACTGGCCGACGTAGAGGACTCGTTTGCCCTGGCGCAGCGTTACCCGCTTGTTCGCCTTCATCTAAATAACCCGATTCCCTATCCCGGAACAGAACTCTTTGAGTGGGTTAGAGACCACGACTGTTTTTTGAGTCGCCCGGAACAGTACTTGAACAACCTGACGGACAGCGAGAGCGAACCCGTTTTCGAGACACCCGAGTTGTCGGCTGATGCACGGAGGCACATTCTTATGCGGGCGCGAGAGATTGAAAAGACCGTCATGCGACGGGCGGTGGAGAGGATGCTCCGGAGTGTGCCAGTCATTAGCACAGTGGCGGGATGGTTGTTCGTCAGTCGATTCGGTCAATGGCTCTTCTTCAAGAACGTGTTCGCTCGTTCCATCATCAACCGGTTCTGGTATAGGAGAATGGTGAGCGGTTAGGAGCACGACATGGGATGGGAGTTGTCGGCCCTTGGTGCGGTGTTGTCTATGCTCTTGATGCTGTCCCTGGTAGGGAAGTGGAAGCTGCCAGGGAGGGCCGCCCTGGCAGGCGCTGCCGCTGCGGCAGTCGTGGCAGCATTATCCTTCTGCTGGCTGTATCCGTTGTGCGGGGCAACTTGGGAGCTGGTGGTAGCCATATTCGGACAGATGGCGGTGGCCCTCGTTCTTGCCTTGGCTCTGATCATGGTGTGCTTCTGGAGAGACCCAGACCGAGTTCCGCCAGAGGGGGAGGGAGTAGTATTGTCCGCCGCTGATGGCGAGGTGGTCTACGTCAGGATTGTTGACGAGGGTTCTGCGCCGCTGGTGACGAAGGGCCGTAGGGGCTACCTTCTCAGTGATCTGACCGGCACCAGCTTCCTGGCGAGCGCCACCTATGTCATAGGGGTGGAAATGAGCTTCCTGAACGTACACGTGAACCGATGCCCCATCGCCGGCCAGGTAACATTCCTGAAGCACATCGGGGGTAAGTTCATATCACTGAGGAAAGAAGAGGCTGCCTTCACCAACGCGCGTTTCACCACCATCATTGAGAGTCCGGCACTGGCTGTGGTGGTAGCTCAGATTGCTTCACGGCTTGTTCGACGCGTCGAGAGCTACTTGGCGATTGGCGAGACAGTGAGCATGGGACAGCGGCTCGGTGTGATCAAGCTTGGTTCACTCGTCGCGGTCGTATTACCGAGAAGGGAAGACGTTGTGATCGAGGTGAAACCCGGCGACCGCGTTACGGCTGGCGTTTCCGTTCTGGCACACTATGAAGTGAATGGAGAGAGGACAGAGCATTGAAACTGAGGAAATGGCTTGCCTTGCGAGGGCCCAAATACGTCGGTAGGCGGGCGACCATTCTACTGGACAGATACGGCATCACTCCGTCCAAGGCAGCGGATCGCGTGGAGGGTTGCATAGCGACGCTGGCCGAGTATGATTGCTTGCCCACGCTGCCCACGCCGGGCCGCGTCGTGGAGCGATATCCACAGTTCCTTCGCTACCTGCAGGAGGCGGGCGTAGAAATCGCGGTGCATGGCTATGACCACGTGGATCTCGGAGCCTATTCGCTAGCCCAGGCACGCGAACAACTTACCAGAGCGGTTCAGGCCTTTGCTCGCCATGGAATCGAGATGCACGGCTTCCGTTGCCCGTACCTGAGTTGCACCGATGACGTGCTGGATGTGCTGCCAAAGGATGTTTTTGAGTATAGCAGTAACAAAGCAATCTGGTGGGATGTGGTTTCCTCCACTGATGAACACAGTGCTACAGCGATCTTCGACGCCCTCAGCCGGTTCTACAGGGCGACACCTGCGGACGAGAAGGTGTGCACGCCGTGGACTCGTACCAATATGGTCGAGATCCCGGTTTCCCTTCCTGACGACCTGCAACTCCACGACGGGTTGAATCTTGGCTCTGAGGGAATGGCGCAGGTGTGGGGCCAGATATTGCATCGCACGCATCGGCGTGGTGAGCTGTTTGTGCTTCAGTTCCATCCCGAACTCGCCTCGCTCTGTCGGCCAGCACTGGCGGCAATGCTGCGTCAGGCGGGGCGCCTCCGGCCGCGGGTGTGGATCGCCAGGCTGCGCGATATCAGTAGTTGGTGGCAAGAGAAAGCCGGGTTCGCGGCGACTGTTTCCTATGCCTCGACAGGCCTGGACATTACCTTCACCTGCTCTGAGCGGGCGACGATTCTGGCCCGTGGGCTGGATGATTGTGGTTCGGCGACTGTGTGGGATGGGCAGTACCTCCGTCTGGATGGCCGATCACTACGTGTGCCAGGCCATTGCCGGCCATTTGTCGGACTAGCTTCAGACTGCGCCAAAGGCACAGCGTCTTTTCTCAGAGAGCAGGGCTACATTCTGGACGCTGGTGAGACGGCGTCTCGTTGCGCAGTATACATAGATTCCGCCGTCCTGGACCGAGAAGCGAGCGAAGTTGACCTGATCAACTACATTGAATCCTCTGCGGGTCCCCTTGTTCGGTATTGGCGCTGGCCGGATGGAGCCAAGAGTGCCATGTGCGTTACTGGAGACCTAGATGCTCTATCACTGGTTGATTACGCTCAACGACTGTTTATTCGGTAGATGAGTAGGGCAGATCAAAGTCTTGGTGAGTTGGCGTGTGGCGGCGGGGGGGGTAGATCCGCTGAGTATTGAGTGGACTCGTGAGCTTCGTTCGAATCGGCTACTCCCATCGCCGCTTATCGGAGCTGCTGAACTGGTTCGGGGAAGGCTAGCTTTGGGCCACGGAGGGGCTCACTAGGTGGCCCGTCATCATGTGCCATCGCCATTGACTTGGATTGGTCCCCGGAGACTCTCAGGCACTGAAGGCGGCTCTAGTATCCTGATGGATCCCTCGGCGGAGTTCGCCTGACGGCCGGGCGCCGCAGCCTCCACTTTGTGAGAAGGATAGTGGGATGACACGGGATCACCCTGACCGCTGAGCGACCACTCGCAAGGCTGGGTGATCAGAATCCAGTAGCCGCGTCCGGGTACCATTTGCGTCAGATCGTTGGACCAGGAAGGAGCTGCGGGATCGAACGTCTTCCATGGATTGGCTGGGTCGGATGGGTCGTGGGTGTAGACCAAGGTATACTTGCCCTCTATTGAGGCCAGCGCTTCAGCGACGGGCCTGGCGTCCGAGGACGGATAGCCCACCAGGTTCCAGCCCAGGTGAAGCGGGGTTATGCCTGCCGGGAGCGTGTAGTCTGGGAAGGTCCACGTTGTTGCGCTAGTACCATGGAGCCACAGTCCTTTCGTCTCGTCAATTGTCAGCAGGTCGTTGGCGAACGAGGGCACAGAAGGATCCAGTTGCTTCCACGGCGATACTTCGTCAGACGCATCGTAAGCATAGACCGCGTCATATTCGCCAGCGATGGTGGAGAGCACTGCCTCTGCAGAAGTGTCGTTGGGGCGCACCGGTACCGAGACGAGGTTCCA
>JAKLPW010000412.1 GCA_022013675.1 Anaerolineae bacterium
GGCCGGAAGATCCAAGGGTAATCAAGATGGGCGATACCTTCTACATGATGTACACCGGATACGGAGGAAGGTTCGACGGAGACTATCGCATCTGTCTCGCCTCTTCCCGCAACCTGATAGAGTGGAAACGGCACGGAGTGGTTCTCGACGAGCCCAACAAGGACGCATCCCTGTTCCCTGAGAGAATCGGTGGCCAGTATCTGATGTTGCACAGGAGAGTGCCCAGCATCTGGGTGGCGTATTCGGACGACTTAGAGACTTGGCACGACCATAGATTGATCATGGAGCCGGTTCCGGATTCGGAGTGGGAGTGCGTGAAGATCGGCATTGCTGGCCCACCCATCAAGACCGATGACGGCTGGCTCTTGATCTATCACGGCGTAGGTCCCAATACCAGATACTGCCTGGGCGCAGCGCTGCTCGATCTCCAGGACCCCACCCGGGTAATAGCCAGACAGCAAGAGCCGATCCTGGAAGCAGAGTTGGACTGGGAAGTTCACGGCCACGTGCCCGATGTAGTATTCAGTTGTGGACACGCGGTCATAGATAACGAGGTGTTCGTTTATTACGGCGGTGCGGATACGGCCATCGGTGTGGCTGCGCTGGACCTGAACGACCTGAGATTCGACCAGGGCACAATGCCGGCATAGACTCGCCGGACTCAGAAAGGTGCTGGGCACTCAAGTACCAGTGCCTAGCACTTACGTACAAGTGCCGGGCACCTCAAATGCATAGGAGAGACAAAATGAGCACTATCGGTATTTTTCACTACAAGGTCGGCGGGACGGATGGAGTCTCACTGGAGCTTGACAAATGGAAACGGGTATTAGAAGGCATGGGCCACACAGTGTATCTCTGCGGTGGTGACCTGGGCACGGCTGAGGGCACCTTGATCGAAGAGATGTACCACCATCGCCCCGATGCCGAGCGCATCAACTACAACACCTTCCGCGAGTTGCGCGACTATCCCGACGATGCCGCTTACCGGGCGGATCTCATGCGCCTTGCCGATGTCATCGAACGCAAGATGCGAGACTTCGTGGCGGAGAAAGGCATTGACTTCCTCATCCCCCAGAACGTCTGGTCCGTCGCGGCCAACCCACCGGTGAGCATCGCGCTGACGCGGGTGATGCGTGACCTCCACTTGCCCGCCTTGGCCCACAATCACGATTTCTATTGGGAGCGCACCGATGGCGTTAGTCTCACCTGTGCCACCGCCATCGAGCTGGCCGACAAGTACCTGCCTCCCCGTGACCCCCTGGCCCGGCACGTGGTCATCAACAGCCTGGCGCAGCGAGAACTGGCAGAACGCAAGGGCATTAGGGCCACTGTGGTGCCCAATGTCTTCGACTTCGAAGCTCCCGCCTGGCAGCCCGACGATTACAATCGGGACTTTCGCGCCCGCATTGGGCTGAAAGAGAACGATATCTTCATCTTACAGGCCACCCGCATCGTGACCCGTAAGGGCATTGAGCTGGCCATCGATTTCGTAAAGATGCTGAACTCCCCCGTGCGGCGAGCCCGCCTGAGCGAGCGCGGGCTGTACGACGGGCGCTCTTTCGAGGAGGATAGCCGGATCGTGCTGGTTCTGGCGGGGTACGCCCACGATGATGTGAGCGGACGATACGTCCCGCGACTTAAGCAGAAGATCCAACAGACAGGCATTGACGCCCTCTTCATCGAGGAACTGGTGGAAGGGCAGCGGCAGATGCGGAACGGAGAGAAGATCTACTCTCTCTGGGACACTTACGTCTTCGCGGACTTCGTCACCTACCCTAGCCTGTGGGAGGGATGGGGCAACCAATTGTTGGAGGCATTGCGCGCCCGACTCCCTCTGATGCTCTGGGAATACCCGGTCTACCAGGCCGACATCAAGAGCAAGGGATTGCGCGTCGTTTCGCTCGGCTCCGAGGTCCAGGGTAGAGACGAGTTGGGGCTGGTGCTAGTCGCACGCCCGGTCATAGAGGCCGCCGCAGACCGGGCCGTGGAGCTGCTCACCGACGCAGGGTTGCGGCGGGAGACGGTCGAGCACAACTTCCAGGTCGCCCGCAGGCACTACTCGCTGGAGTCACTCAAGGGCTACCTGGCGCCGCTGATGGAGTAAAAAGCAGCCACGAATTACACGAATTAACACGAATCAAGATACAATGGGAAAAAAGAACAGCCACTAATTACACGAATTAACACAAATTAAAAAACAGGTAATGCCCCGCTTGAGTGTTGGTAGGCCAATTTAACCGCAGAGCACGCAGAGGCCGCTGAGGACGTAGCGGCCGCTGAGGACATAGCGGGCGCAGAGAACTTGAAAGAAAACAAAGAAAACTCGGCGATCTCAGCGTTCTCCGCGGTAAAGCAAAGGCGTAGAATCTTATCAACACTTGACAGGGGGACTATTAAAAAACAATTAGTGAAAATTCGTGCAATTCGTGGCAAAAAGATAAAAAAAGAACCTGCGGGAGGCTGGCGACAATCACCCAAACGGATGAACACGCAGATCAGGCACGGGGAAATGCTTCGAGTTGCCTGTAGCCAGCGTCAGATCGTGCTGAAGGGCCGTGGCCGCGATGACGGCATCGGGGAAGGAGAATTGGATACCCTGGCGGGCGTATTGATAGATCATACGACCGGCCCGGTCGGCTATGGCCTCGTCCACCGGTAGACTGATGAGCGAATCGAGCAGCGCCATCGTCGTCTCTTCCTCGTGGGGACGCATGCCTGCCAGTATCTCCGTACGGGTCGCCACGGAGATAAAAAGAGGACCCTTCGCACCCCATCGAGCCAACAGCGCCGTTGCCTCAGGATTGTCTCGCAGGTGAAAGATCAGAATGTTTGAATCCAGCAGATAATCAGCCATCGCTTTTGGCCTCCTCGATTATCTCGTCCCAGGAACGAGGCATCCAGGTCTCTCGCAGGCGGCGGATGTAGCGATTCACGTCCTCGGCAGTCATCAGGTCGGGATGGTCTTCGTCCGACCAGGCCCCGGCTGACTCGCGCAGCGCCTTGCGAAAGCGCATTCGATGGAGCTCCTTCTCTGTGGCCTCGACGATGAACTTGCTCCGCTTGCGGCCGGGAACGTAGCGTTTGAGTTCCTCTAGCAGCGAGTCAGGAAAAGTGACATTGATTCGCGTGGTCGTATCCGTACCCATAGTTACCTCCTTATCATGGTGTATATATTATACGCCAAGCAAGTGTGCCTTGTCAAGTTTCGGATATGAGGGGGGGCACGCAAAGAAAATCCCCGTGAATGAATTCACGGCTGCAACGAGAAACATGATAAATCATGTTATGTGTCTTTTTGCGGAGAGGGCAGACACGTTGGTCTGCCCCTACCGGTTGAATGGTTTGTCAGGAGGTGAGTACGATTTCCCTCGTGCGTCGAGGAGAGAGGACGTTGATAGTGTCAACCTGGGTGGTGCTCAACACCCGGGCGGAGTCCTGGATGGTGAGCCCCCCTGGTTGTCAGGTGACGAAAAGTGGCGCTGGGCTGTATCATGCTTTGTTTGTGCGTTCCTGTCAAGGCGGCGTTCCGGTTGCTTCCTGATCACTCTAATTGCGTCTCGTCAAGTGGTGCAAATTGGTATATCCGCCCCAGGGCGATTGCACCTTACGCGCGGGGTGAACGAGTGGTAACGACACGAGACCGAGGGGTAGGTCAACTTCACGAGGTAGAATAGGGCCACCAACTCTCTCCGAGTTGATGGCCCCATCTATGCGTCCGCCACGGGCGGCGAAGCGTGAACCGTCGTTAGTCGTAGTTCTTCGTGATGATGGGCAAGTGCATTCGAAGGGGCGTAGGTGGGCGGTAGGTGCTTCCGCCCACATCCTCGCCGCCTATGCTCTGCCGCACGCCCACCTCCGGTTCGCTTTCTGGAGGAACCTCTAGCCTGAGGATTATCGTGCTCTCCTCACTTGCACTCAGAGGGACCCTGCCAATAGTGCCCGCAATTCCTCCGGTGGGGCTTACGTCAAGGCGCACAGACGTGGTGCCGGTGATGACCTCGCCCCCTTGCAGATCGCCCCCGGCGTCTTGCCACCGCTGGAAGACGGCCGGATCGGTGAAGTCCACGGCTGCCGTCCCCCCAGTCGGATAATTGGTTGAGGTGATCACGATACTAGTGTGTACCGCGCCACTCTGGGGGTTCCGGATGATGATCTCGTTGTCCAGGCGTCCCTCTTCTGGATCGATTATCTGCACGTTCTTCTGGCACAGGTTGTTGTCAAACGGCACCAACCCCTCGTGCATGACGGGATCGTCTGCCGAGTGTATGCGTTCCAAGAAGCAGTAGTGCCCAGACACCAAAGGCTGCCACGGGGTGTTAACCGTTCCAGTCTGGCCTGGCGCCAGGCTGGCGATGGTGGCCGTGTCGATGTATTTCCACCCACTGGGCCAGGGGATGGCTGCCGCCCCCGCAGCCCAGTAGAGGTCAACCTCGATACCCGTCATCGTGGCATTGCCCCGGTTGCGGACCTTGACGTAGACGTAGTTCGTCTGACCGCCTCTCGGGTTCTGA
>JAKLPW010000413.1 GCA_022013675.1 Anaerolineae bacterium
AACCAGCCGAACAAGCGGCCCCAGGCAAGGGCAAGGGCCTTCTCGGTGCTTATGCCTCAACGTTCTTGCTTACGCTCACCAATCCCATGACGATACTCTCCTTCGTCGCCATCTTCGCTGGGTTGGGGGTAGCAAGTGCCCGTGGGAACTACGTTTCCGCGGGAGTACTGGTGGTAGGTGTGTTCATTGGCTCCGCTTTATGGTGGCTTCTGCTAAGTCTGGGTGTTAGCGCGTTTCGAACGAAGTTCAGTCTCCAGGGATTGCGGTGGATGAACAGAATCTCAGGCGTAGTCATCATGGGGTTTGGCCTGCTTGCCCTCTTGGGTTTGAGAGGGTAGGAACATGGTTTGTATAACGGTGTAAGTTCAGTCGAACGCTCAGGTCGAAGTCTATAGCGGCCTCTGCCGAAGTCGGGACATCTGGTAGCATGGTCGACTCCCCCGACGTCGAGAGGAGGGCTTCGATAGCTTCAAACCAGTTCTGCGCGACGACGCGGTACCCTTCGACGTTGGGGTGAACGAGATCGGACATCAGCGAGATCCGGGCTTGCTCTGTGGTCGGATCATAGAAATCGTCCCAATTGTCCGCAGTCCACAGATCGACCCCTGTCAGGTTACTCTCCAGGCTGGCGTTATACTGCGCTATCGCGTCCGAGCCCCAGTAGTCAAGGATGAGATTGGGAATGAAGGCCGAGACGATGATCCCGGGCTGTGAGCCGTCAGCGTTGGTGTGAGACTTGACCACATCGATGATCGCTTGCACCTCTCCTACTGTGCGCTCGATCGTTTCCGAGAGCCCGAGGAAGGGCGTCTCCTGGGCAAGATCGTTGCCGCCAACCATCAGCAGAACGAAGTCGGGATCGTCGTCCATCCAGTTCAGCGCTTGCAGATCGGCCAGGACCTGATCGGCTCGGTATCCGGTAACTCCGTGGTTGATCACTTCGAAGCTCGCTGGCCCGTGGGCCGAATCGAGCATGGCCTGCAGCCGAGCCGGGTAGGTCTGGTCCGTCCCAACGTAGGGAAACCCGTGGGTGACGCTATCTCCCAGACAAGAGATGACTCGGGGCGAGGGTTCCCACCCATTGTAGATGATGGGCAACCTCACCGGATTGCTGGTTCCACTGGCCGGCTCCATCTCAGGGACAGACGGGGGTGACTTCTGGGCCAGCGTTTGACCCACACTCAAGAGAGCGAGTAGTAGAAACACCACGAGCAATGCGTGCGCTGATCTTGACATGGGATATCTCCGACCACCCTGGTTCGATCTATTTCGGCATAGCTTTGACCGAGAGGTAGGCCGGGCGTGGACTGAACTCCGGCCAACCCGGGTCGGTGATGGCCCACCAGTACTGCTCATCATTCCCGGTCCACTCGTGTTTAGAGACGTAGATCAGGCTCATCAGACCCATCCACGGTGACCAGTGCACCTTGGCGTATTGATAGGCACGTACGAGGTAGTCGGCCTTCTGCGCCTCCGTGACGACAAACCAGTGGTAGGGGGAATCGCGTCGGGGATCGCTGGTCCAACCGAATTCCAGCGCTGCGATCTGCTTGTCTGCGTCGCCATACTTCACCATGATGGCCCGCAAGTCCTCCACGTGGCGGAAACAACAGAAGCGATTTCCGCCCAGCTCAGGACGTGCCGCTACTTCATCGGGATCGGTCTCCGGTGGCACCTTGAATCCGGCGGCATGGACCCCCAAGACATCGAAGTAGCCCTCGCTACTCCCTCCCATATGATGATAGAGCTTATCGAGATACACGTCGTCCGGTCTGGCAGTCTGATTGTCGGTGCCAGTGGGGGAAAGGCCAGCGCTCATGACCAAAGCATCAGGGTCCGCCTCCTTGATGCGTCGATAGGCGATCCGAAGCAGGGGAGCGTATTCGATCGGCCTGGGCCGCCGGCCGCCCCATTCCTTGGCCAGATTGGGCTCGTTCCAGACCTCGTACGCGCGGATGCGCCCCCGGTAGCGGCTGGCTACGGCATAGAGAAAGTCCCCCAGATCGTTGTAGTCGTCCGGCGGGCCATTGGTGGGATAGTTGCCGCCCGCCCACTGCGGCTGATGATCTACCCGGACAAGCAGATCCAGCCCCACCTCGGCGCATGTATCGACGATCCAATCGGTATGGCTCCAGTCGAAAAGTCCCTTGCTCGGTTCGATATCTCGCCACCCAAAGTTCTGCTTGACCCAACCAAATCCGGCATCGCGAATGATCTGCAAGTCGCGGCTAGCCACCTCGGGGTGGTACCAGAGGAACGCATGCATGCCGTACTCCGGGGAATCCATTGGCATTGTAGGCGTGGGAGTCGTGGTTAGCGTGGGAGTGGGAGTCAGCGTCGGCACCTCGGTCGGAAGCGGATCAGTCGGCACGCAGGTCGGCGTGAGAGTAGGCGTGGGTCGCAGTGGGTGCCCCTTGATGACCAACGGTAGAAGCAGTCGTCCGCGCAGCGTCGGTGTGCACCAGGGAGGAGGGTAGGGATAGGCCGGAATCATTGAGGCAGGCGCAGGTGGTGGCGTCCACGTCGGCACAGGCGTCCGATTAGCATCGCGCCTGAGAGCGCTTCTTCCCAGGTCATCGCCAAGCAAGTTCTGAGTGGTCATCAGCATCGCATCTGCTTGAACAGCAGCCACGCAGACGCTCAACAGTAAAACGACCAATAGCACTAGCGAGAAGCTGGCGCGATGGTTTCCGTAATCCATGCCAGACTCCTTTCAAGTGCCGGCGAAGCGGAACACACTGCGTGTGTGCTTGGCTAGCCGATCTCAACCCTCCGCGTCGGGAGGCCACCGTGTCGGGGGGCCGCAATCCCGGCCCTCCTTACCGTCATCACCCCCTACTCTCACTAGATGATACAGCAACTCGCTCCGAAGTGCAAAGTACACGAGTATCTTCTCAATAAAATGGGGCAATCACTTGGATTCTGTTCGTAGTAGGCGCTTTAGCGCCGTGAAA
>JAKLPW010000039.1 GCA_022013675.1 Anaerolineae bacterium
CAGGACCCCGATGACCAGCTTTTCTGCCCATCAGTGTGCGACGACGTCGCCTTCGGCCCGCAGAACCTGGGGTTATCAAAAGCGGAGGTGGAGACCAGAGTAGAAGAGGTTGTGGCGGCCACGGGCATTGGAAGCCTTGTCCAGCGTCCGCCCCATCACCTCTCCGGAGGCGAGAAGCGCATGGTCTCCATTGCTGGCGTTCTGGCCATGCGTCCGAGGCTGGTGATCTACGATGAGCCACCGGCCAGCCTCGACATCCGTGCCCGGCGACGGCTGATCCGCTTTCTGCAAGACTCTTCGGAGACCACCCTCATCGCCTCGCATGACCTGGAGTTGATCCTGGAAGTGTGCGACCGCATCGTCCTGCTAGACGAAGGGCATATCGCCGCTACCGGAGAACCTCGCCGCCTGATGCAAGACACGGGCCTGATGGAAGCCCACGGTCTCGAGAGGCCCCATTCTCTCGTGCCGCACAGGGAGCCCCATCACAAACGCTGACTCAAGCGTACGAGGCACACAGCCAACACAGCACTGCTCATGCTGGTCCGCGAGCCCTTGCCCCACCCCATACTCATCTCAATCACCCTTAGTCTTGACTTCCTCGCCAGCGGCAGATGGAGCGGAGAAGGACTGGTTCCGGATGACCTGCGGTCCCTGGAGTCCCTTCACGACCAGTTGAGGAAAGCCACTCCGGGCAATGACGGCGTAGTCGGAGTCGATTCTGGGACCCCAGACACACAAGAAAACCAGGTCTTCACTACCAGTATTGACGTTGCGATGGGCCCAATTCGTGGGGACGTAGCAAAGCTTGCCCGGGGACATCTCCAGCGTTCGGGCCTCGCCATCCCTGGTCTGGAGCAGCATGAGTCCCTGCCCCTTCAGCACCAGGTAGATCTCATCTCCATCCGTGATGTGGAAATGTCCTTTGGTCATGTAGTACTCGCGGCCCACGGTCCCCGTGTGGATGCATGTTATACTATAGCTCAGGCCTTCTTCAGGCCCCTCAGACTCCGATTCCCAGTATTCGTAGATCACCGCATTGCCCGATTCCAACACTGACTGCACCGCCTCGGAATCGGAGAACATCTCCTGCATATCGCTCAGTTGGCGGATGAACTTAGTGGCACCGTCCGGCACCTGGAAGCACTCTGGGTCAATGTCAATGGAGTAAGGTATGTCGTTTCCGTTCACGGACTTCTCCCGGGGTCGTATCAGAGAATCCCCTCTGCTGAATGACACAATCCGTCAGGGCAGAGACGTCCTCAGTGTAGAGGCGTTTCATGAAACGTCTCTACAAATCTGGATCGAAGTGCATCAGACGCTTCGAGTGAGCGTTCTTGATCTGTCGCCGCCTGGGCTAGAGGATCAGAGGCCGATGAAGCGCCCTGAAGCGAGAAATCGAATCGTTCTTGTTCTCAGTCCTGCAATCCGCCGTCGTCACCTCCGGGCGGCGCGCTCTGCCAGCACCTCCGCGATCACGGCCTCGGCCTCTTCCGGTAGGGGCGGCACCTCGTGCTCTTTCAGAATCTCCCGCGCTCGCTCGTTGGCCCGCGTGAACATGTCTTTCCTGCCCAACTTCACCCAGCGGTCATAGCGGTTGCGGTCAATCAGCTCCGGTCGCCACTGGGCCCACTTCCAGTTGTCGAGGGTATGGTCATCAGCCAGGAACCCGGCACCGGGCCTTACGCGGCCAATTGCATCGAGGGCCAGCGTCGTCTCATTGACGGCAACTCCCCCCACCATGAAACGGGTCATGCGGATGATCTCGTCGGCCACGACCAGCATCTCCATGGAGGAAGTGGAGCCATACTCGATGTAGCCCACATCGTGAACGAGAGTGCAGCGGGTCAGGAAGGCGCTCATGATCGAGAAAGTAGCCTCCACCCCGGCCTGAGCGTCCACCGTTTTGCTGTCTGTGGCTCCGCCGACGCCCCACGACGGCAGATTGTAGAAGCGGGCCAGGTCTGTCCAGGCCCCCATGCCCAGGCTCCAGTCCGGGCTGCCATAGCTGACGATGGCGGTCTTCATGTCCAGCGCAGCCGTGTTCATCCCATACAGGAAGGGCGTGCCGGGTCGGATCAGTTGGGAAGTGATCAAGCCTACCAGACACTCAGCGTTTCCCAACGTCACCGCTCCCGCCAGTGTGATCGGCCCGCCACCGCCCATGTTGGGTGATGGAGGATAGCAAGCAGGAACGCCCTTCTCGGCGCAGAAGATTATCTTCTGAAGCGACTCCTCGGGGAAGAGCAACGGTGAGATGGGCTCTGCGTAGACCAACATGAATGGCTTCTCGCGCAGCGCCTGCTCACCGCCGGCCACGGCTGCCGCAATACGATAGATGTCTTCCACATCAGCGCGGTTCTTGGCGGTGTACACGTTGGGTTTGACCGAGCCACGGATCATGCCGATGAACTCGTGGATGTAGAGGTCGTCGGGCGGCACGTCAGAGGGATTACCCATAGACATGATGAAGTCTATATTGTCCAAGGCGTCGCACAGGCGGGCGATGTCCTCAACGTCCTGGGCCGTAGTCCGGCGACGCTCACCCGTCTCCACATCCAATGTGAACGTGGTGTCGGAGCCGGGACCGAAAAAGACCTTGCCCAGTTCCAGAGGCATCGTCACGTTGCCCAGCCTATCGCACATGGGGATGCGAGAGGGTGCGCTGGCAATAGCATCGGTGATTAGACGTTCCGGCAGCTTGATGCGACCGCCTGATTCCCAAGCCCCAGCCTCCAGCAGCAGTTCCCGCCCCTGCGGGTCCTGCATCTCTACACCGGTCTGGGCAAGGATGTCCAAAGTGGCGTAGTGAATCTCCCGTATCTGCTCGTCGGACAGGACACGGATCATTGGTTGCAGCGTCTGAACCGGCAGTTGTTGAGTCATAAAGGCAGCCTCCATTGTATACTCAGTAAATGCACTTGCTTACAGAACTAACGCAGTTGAGGTGTCCGGAACTTAGAACAGTCCCTTGAAAACCGCTGTTTTGAACCTCTGTCCAGGGCACAGATGCACGCGCTCGTAGATGCCTGGCTCCTTTCGGCCTTACAGTCTCAACACAGAAGCGAAACGCTCCTGGATCCAGGCATCCGTGGCCGGATCCAGTGCCTCCGGCTGGTGCTTCGCCAGGATGTGGTGAGCGATCTCCTTGGCCCGCGTCCAGGCATCGGTGGCGCCGGCCTGCTCCCAGCTCTCCCGCCCCTGCCGGTCGAAGACGGCCGAGGGAGAGTAGTGCTCGGTGCGCATGTAGCGCAGCGTGTGTTCCTCCATCAGATAGTGGCCACCCGGACCCACCGCGTCGATCACGTCAAGCGCCAGTGTGTCGTCGTCCACTTCAATGCCGCGCACGGCCCGCATCGCCATACCCAGCATTTCGTTGTCAATCACGAACTGCTCGTAGGCGATGGTGGACATGTCCTCCAACATGCCTGCGGCATGGTGGATGAAGTTGGCCCCGGCCAGCGCTACCTGGATGACCGACTGCGCCTTCTCGATACCGGCCTGGATGTCGGGAATCTTGGACTCAGTCATACCAGCGCTGTTGTAGATGGGCACGCGATAGAAGTGCGCCAATTGGGTAATGGCGGCATTGCACAACCCCAACTCCACTGTGCCCGACAGGTACCTGCCGTTGCGCAGGTTCGCCGTAGCGGGGATAGGTCCCAGGAGGACAGGGCAGCCGGGCTGGGCCAGTTGCGTCAGAGTCAGCCCGGCCAATTGCTCGGCGTTCAACTGCGCCAGCATGCCAGCCAGTGTCACCGGCGCAGTCGAGCCGGCCATGGGCGCTGCCGAAAGGACGACCGGGATGCGCTGCCGGCAGGACTCTATCAACAGTGTCGTTACGTCCGTCGCGAACTTGAGCGGGCTGACCATCCAACTGGTGATGAAGGAGACGATGGGCCGCTCGCGCAGTGGCTCGGGCCCACCCGAGATGCGCTCACACATCTCCACCACGTCGTGGATGCCCTGGACGGTGTAGATGCCGGCCTGGACGTGTTTGGTGGTGTTTGCCAGCGAAGCGTAGTATTTCCTGACTTCCACGTTCTCTTTGCAACAGTCGGTGGGATAGATGGGTACGAGGTAGAAATGAATGTTATCCAACGCATCCACGATGCGGGCCATATCCGCCACGTCCCGGAGAACCGCCTTACGGATCTTGCCAGTCTCCAGATCGAGCACCCGCAGCGCCGCGCCGCCGGTGCCGATGTGAACGCGCGCTCCCTCGAGGATCAGATCGTTATCCGGGTCACGACCGGCCAACACTATCCGAGATGGAGCTCTCTCCAGCGCGTTCTCAATAAGGGACTGGGGCAGCCGCACCCGGTTGCCGTCTACATCTGCTCCGGCCTCCGTGAACAGCCGTAACGCCTCTGGCTCCTCTACCTGCACTCCGGTGCGCTTCAGGATCGCCAGCGACGCTTCGTGGATGCGCTTCACATCTCCGTCGGTCAAGGGTTTGTACTGCCCTCCGACCAACCCTTTGCCCTGTCCTTGGTCCTTTCTGGCCATATGTCACCTTTCCATCGTTGGTAAACCACTCCGACATCAAGACGTCCCCGCGCCACAGCGATCGCATATGCGTCGGCCACCGGGCGAGCGTTGAATCTGACGTTGATTGTAGCCTGCGGGGCTACATGCTCGCTAAGCCGCTCGCCTGGCCCCGCGCCAGACCAGTATCCCGGTGGGCCAGCTAAAGTCGTACGTCTCACTCACCCCATCAACGAGCGCGCCACATCGACCGCCGAAGCTGCATCAGAGGCAAAACCGTCAGCTCCGATCTCGTCGGCCCAGGTCTGGGTGACGGGCGCACCCCCTACCATCGTCTTGACCCGGCCGCGCAACCCCGCCTGCTCCAGGGCTTCGATGGTGGTTCTCATCATAGGCATGGTGGTGGTCAAGATGCGATCTTTTGCAGAATCTTCGACATTTTTGGCATCTCCTAAACTCTGTGAATGTAGCACAACTGGCCGTCGGTTGGCAGCTCACCAATCTGAATCAGCTCCAACGCTGGGCCACAATCTGGGTCAATTCACGCACTGTGGGAATCTCCTCGAAATGCCACACCATATCCACGATCTCGTTGCTGCGCGTCTCATCCAACACGTATCTCATCAGCCAGCGGAACTTCTCCTCTATCCTTTGCTCGTCCCAACCCGGCTGAGGGTACTTGATATTGCCCTCAACCATGCCGGATTCGAATTGCCTGCCATCCTTCAGGATGATGGTTACCGCGCTGGCGTACTTACCCCGGGGATCCCCTTGGACTGCCAGGCGATACAGTCGGTTGAACTCCTCCGATTCCAGGAGTTCAATTTTACCCACTACACCCTGGATCTCTGGGGCGCCGAAGCGGTGCTCTAGCATTTGATCTGGA